>NZ_JACJFI010000560.1 GCF_014164505.1 Shewanella sp. SG41-4
AATTTTATGGGTTACATGTGTGGGGTGTTACTTGCCGCTAGCATGCACAACCTTAACTACAAATATAACTTACACCGGCTGTACCTTATATTGAGTGTCGTCACTTCAGCTGCAATGGTAATGACCACTGATATGGTGACTTGGGCGGTATTACGCTTTATTGCCGGAATCTGCGCTTCAGGAGGCTTTATTATTGCCTCTGGTTTGATATTAAAATGGCTAGTTAACCATAATCACCGTGCAGAATTGGGCATTCACTTCTCTGGTGCGGGCTTGAGCATCATTGTTACCTCGATACTAATAGAAGCTATGCTGACCATGTCAGCCGACTGGCAGCAACAGTGGCTAGCGTTAGCCGTGATGGCAGCAATATTCTCGATCCCTGCATGGTTATGGATGCCACATCCTTTTGTTGGTGGTAAAGCGGGAGCAGGGGTCAAAGATAATCCACCAAGTAAAGCCTTTAAATCGTTAATGATATTGGCTTATTTCTGTGCCGGTTATGGTTATGCCGTCAGTTCGACTTTTATTGTTGATATTGTCGAACGTGTTGAAGGTTTACAAGGACAAGGAGGTGTTGCTTTTCTATTGGTAGGCGTCGCGGCAACACCAGCACCTTTAATATGGGATCAAATCGCCCGTCGAGTGGGTTACTTAAAAACGCTATTAGCCGCCTATATCTTACAGGCCGTAGGCATTATTCTTCCTGCAATCAATGACAGCTTACCTGTTGTTATATTAAGTGCACTGTTGTTTGGTGGCACTTTTATCGCATGCGTCAGCCTAGTTTTGACCATGGCGGGCAAGTTTTATCCGAGTAACCCGGCTAAGTTTATGGGCACAATGACCTTAGCTTATGGTGCGGCACAAATTATTGCCCCCGTGTCTACCGGATATCTTGTTGAAGCACTGGGGAATTATGATATTGGCTTATACCTATCTGCCACTGTGGTAATGATGGGCACGCTGTTTTTGTTTGGATTGTTAAATATTGATAAAGACGCGATAAAAAACACAACCATCAACATAGAAACTAAGCGCATTATTGGCTAAATTAATCGGCACTAAAATTGAGCGATATATGCGCTAATCATTTTTAAGGTTTTTATCTATTAGTGTTTCTCGAGTAAACCAATTGGATAGTAAGTGACACTCCAAAACCCGTTTTTGTCGACTTGATTAAATAGATGTTGGTCGTTTTACGGACCAGCCTTGGCGCACATGATTTTATTGGATGTTGCTTGGATGAAATTAGCTCTATTGGTTATGAAGGTGCACGTAAAAATAAGTGGCTTATGTCTTATTTTCTTTTATTGATGAAACGACTCGTTATGTTATTAAAAATAAAAGTAATTTATACTGAGTTAGTTTACTGCAATGAATAACGTTTAATGATGTATTAATAAAAAGCTTATTTTATTAAAGTACATTAGGGCCTGTTGATCTTTCAAGGTTGTTTTTGCAGCGAATTGTTGGTCATTTGTACAAGGCAGAGACTTTGTGGTGTAGTTATTCTACATAAAAAGTCGATAACGCAGTAAAAATGACCAACAAACGCTGCCCGAAGGGTTCGGC
>NZ_JACJFI010000561.1 GCF_014164505.1 Shewanella sp. SG41-4
CGTTTTGTGATAATTACGAAATGGGATAAAAATCTCTGTAAAGCCATGCTGGGCAGCTTCTTTTACTCTCGGCACTCCGCTATCGATTGGGCGCACATCACCGTTCAAACTCAACTCCCCCATAATACAAGTGGTTCTAGGCACTACAAAATCATTTAAACTGCTCAGTAAAGCGGTAACAAGCGCTAGATCGATACAAGTTTCTGACTCATCTATTTTTAAACCGCCCACTATATTAAAAAACGTATCATGAAATATTTTGGTTTTAGTATGCTTACGTAAAATACCGGTTAGCATTTTAATCCGATTCATGTTTAATCCAACACACACCCTTTGTGGGAACTCAGATTCAGTCTCGGTGGTTAAACATTGTATTTCCAACAGTAAATTACGGTTACCTTTGCGAATACAGGTAATGGTCGAGCCAGGAGATTCTGTAGTTGAGCCCGATAAAAATATTTCACTTGGGTTATCAACACTGAGCATACCGCGCTCACTCATGCGGAATATACCTACGGTATCAACATCACCAAAACGGTTTTTATTCGCGCGCAAGGTACGAATTTGTCCGTCATTGGTGTCGATGTGTAACAATGAATCTACGATATGGACTAAGGTTTGTGGACCTGCTATTTCATTATTTTTATTCACATGAGCAATAATGAACATGGTGACATTATTTTTTTTACAATATTGGGTAAATGCTTGAGCTGCGGTTTTAACTTGTGAAGGTGAACCTGGGCTGCCATTGGCCGCATCGGTAACAACCGCTTGAATAGAATCAATGACAGCAAACTTGATTTGCTTGGCTTCTAATTCCTCAATAATGGCTTCTACGCTGGTTTCAGACAACAAGAACAAGTTATCCTCGTTATAATTAAGCTTCAAACGATTAACACGGTTTTTGAACTGAGATAATGACTCTTCTGCAGTACAGTACAATGAAGCCATAGATTGTGACATCCGCGCGACTAAATCGGATAGTAATGTTGTTTTACCTGCCCCAGGATCGCCAGAAATAATATTCACCGATCCTGTCGTTAAACCACCACTTAGCACCCTATCTAATTCACCAATGTCAGTCAGTCTTTTTTCGGCATCTTCTGACTCAACTTCACTGAGTTTTTTAGAGCCACCACCCACAGCACCAGCGTATCCCAATACCGATGAGCGTGAAGTTGAACTCTTTGAGGCAGATAATTTCATTTCAACCAAAGAATTCCACGCACCACAACGACACTGTCCCTGCCAACGCGGATAATCTAGGCCACAATCGTCACAAACAAATGCCATTTTTGGAGCTTTTGCCATGTTAGTTCCTATGTTGCAAATCAATTAATACTTTATGCTTGATGTTAGTCGGTCTAAGAATCAATAAACCATCATTATTTATACATTATCTTTAATACCCAAAACTATCATTGCTAGAATCAAAACAGACTGTTTAAACTACGCATAAATATAATAATAACAACGATCTTTAGTCAGAGTCTTGCCAACGATTAAAATATTGTCCACACTCGTGTAAATAAACTGTAAAAAATCAATATGCAAATGTTACATCAATACAGCAC
>NZ_JACJFI010000562.1 GCF_014164505.1 Shewanella sp. SG41-4
TATGAAGGAGGCATCGATTGCATTATTAATAGAACCTGAAGTAGAAGCAACATCAGAGGCATGTAGTGCACTAGCAAAAGCTGATTTAATCATTATCGGTCCAGGCAGTTTTTTAACCAGCATTCTTCCACCGTTATTACTACCACAAATTGCCAAAAGCATTCGTGAATCAAATGCACATGTGATGTTAATTGATAATTTAACTGCTGAGTATTCGCCTGCAAGCACTTTTAGCATTGAAGACAAAATTGCTTGGTTTAATCAGGTTATAGGGAAGGAAGTTATTGCTGATGTTCTTCAGCATGGGGATAAGATTGAATTGTCTTATGCCAATGTAAACGGTGTTCGCTTTCATCATTTTCCGTTAATCAGTCAACACCATCCTGGTTTACATGATAAAACAGCGTTAGCTGAATCGATTAGTCAAGTCTGTCAATTACACCATAAACCAATTGAGTTGGCCGAATATCGTCATTGCAATATGAAATAGAATTATTGAGATTGGTTATCATCAAACAGATGCTTATAAAATTCGAATAGATTTTGTTGATGAGCGTGCAGCTCGCTGAAATAATGTTGACTGATTTAATCTCTTGCCCATCATTTGGTGTTGTTAAATATAACAATGCTATGGTCAATAGAAACAGAAATGGCTTCATACTGCAGCCATTTCTTATAGCATAATATAAGACTAGATCACTTGAGCTATCGCTTTACAAACCGCAGGGATATTATTTTTAGTTAACCCTGCAACACTAATGCGGCCAGAACCTACAATATAAATAGCGAACTCATCTTTCAAGCGTGCAACTTGGCTTTTATTCAAACCAGAAAAACTGAACATGCCGTTCTGACGAGAGATGAAGCTGAAATCTTGTTTAACACCTTCAGCTTTTAGACTTTCAACAAATAAACTTCGCATCTCAGCAATACGTTCACGCATTAGTGTTAATTCTGCTTCCCATTCTTGGCGAAGCGCAGCATCAGCTAAAATGGTACTCACTATTAATCCACCATGTGCAGGAGGATTAGAATAATTTGCGCGAATTGTTTTTTTAATTTGGCTAAAGCTTTTGACTGCATCATCTTGATTTTCAGCAACGATGGTTACCGCGCCAATACGTTCGTTATACAAACCAAAGTTTTTAGAAAATGAATTAGCAATTAATAACTCTGGCACCACTGCAGCTACGGTGCGTAAACCCTGTGCATCTTCATCAATGCCGGCACCAAAACCTTGGTAAGCAAAATCAAATAACGGCAACAATGATTTTTCTAAACAAACTTTGGCGACAAGTTTCCATTGTTCAATCGATAAATCGATACCGGTTGGGTTATGACAGCAACCATGAAGTAAAACCACATCACCTTCACTCGCATTGGCTAAATCAATCAACATTGAATCGAAATCCATATCGTGTGTTTCAGCTTTGTAGTAACGATATTCTTTAACAGTTAACCCCGCTGTTTCAAAAATATTCTGATGGTTTGCCCAAGTAGGATTACTGACCCAAATGGTTGTTGATTTTGTATTTCGGACTAGAAACTCTGAAGCAACACGTAAGGCACCTG
>NZ_JACJFI010000563.1 GCF_014164505.1 Shewanella sp. SG41-4
TTAAAATTTCTACGCCTATATTCACGGCCAGCTTATCACCAGCGTCTTCAACCTGTTGTTCAATGCCTTGGCTTTGAGTTTTAGCCCATTCGATTGCATTTTCGATAAGGAAAGCATATTCAGGGATCTGAGAGGCTTTTAAAATGAGTGATGGGTTAGTCGTTGCATCTTCAGGCTGATAACGCTTAATTGCCTCTATGTCGCCGGTATCAGCAACGATGGTAGTGAATGACTTGAGTTGCGCGAGTGTATTGGGCATGGAAATTTCCTCTCGATAAGCAATGAATATAGATCAATTACCATATTAGAAGCGATTTTAGGGATTATTCCAACTTAATTTGTAAAAAAATTACGAAATTACCCGTTATTTTCACTTATTTAAAGCCATTATTGTTGCTAAATAGACAGAATAGATCAGTTAGTACGGAACATACTTCCAACGTTATTACTGCTACGTCAATGGTAATCACTGTTGTGCTGATTTTTGCATTGTTCTTAAAATAAAAAAGTCGCTGCAAGCAGCGACTTCTAAAGTATAGCGTATTGTTTGGTAATTAACGCATAACTGGACGTTTTTCAGTACCAGTAACAATCGCTTCGATACGACGGTTAACACGGTTAGCTTCAGCTGAGCTACCTTGCATAACTGGTTTAGTTACGCCATAACCGATAGAGCTAATACGTGTACTGTTAATGCCGTATTTATTATTTAATACATTTGCAACAGCTACAGCACGACGCTCAGAAAGCTTCATATTGTATGCAGCTTTACCTACGTTAGACGCATGGCCCTGAATAGATACAGTGTGCTGTGGATATTAGTTTAAATGGTCAGCTAGTTTTTCTAATTCAGCAAATGAACCAGAACGAATTTCAGCGGAATCGTTAGCAAACAAAATGCCACCTAAGTCATGCTTAGTCGTAATGTTTTCATAAACAGTACAACCAGTTGCGTCAACTTTGTGAGTTGTTGGAGTGTCTGGGCATTTGTCGATGTTGTTTGTTACGCCATCTTTGTCATCATCACCAAGTGGAACAACAACTGGTGCAACAGCAACTGGTGCAGCAACTGGTGCAGGAGTGCTAGTACCAAAACGGTAACTTAGCGCTAAGCCCCAATAGTTGCTTTCCATTTTTAAATTGTTCAATACGTCAGCGTCTAAATTCTCGTAACGACGATATTTTGCTTGCAATTTAAGGTTGTCAGTAAAGTTATAACCAACACCAGCACCAGCAAATAACGCCACGCCTGAGTCACTTAATTTATAACCATTAACCGTTTGTTGGTTTTCTAGAAGGTAGCTATAAGTACCTATTTCTGATGTTAGGCTCCACTTGTCTGCTAGTGGATAAAAACCTACAACACCTAGACTAACGCCAGCAGCACCAACATCGAACATTTGATCTTTAGAATCAGTCCAATCAGCACGACCTAGGTCACGGTAGCCTAATTCAATACCGATATATTCATTGAATAAATAACCACCAAATACATCCCAAGCATAAGGGGAATCTTCACCGCATACTTTGGTGTTTGGTTGATCACAATTTTGTTCATAGTTGTTGACG
>NZ_JACJFI010000564.1 GCF_014164505.1 Shewanella sp. SG41-4
TCATCTCTTTACGGAATTACCCAAGCGTGCACCATCAGATGATATGACTGATTTGCTGCCGTGGAATGTTGATTTAGGTGAAGCAGAATAAGCTTCACCAGTTCATTGACCGCTTACGTTTAAAATCCTAACATCTTTCACTGTTGCATTTGGAAAGTCAGACTTCATATCACGAAAAACCTCGTGCAAACCGATAAAGCTAGGGTTATTCGCAACTAATCCACCATCAGCAAAATAAGCAGTAAGGTCCTCACAATAATGAGGGGCAAAATAAGTAGGAGCAGCAGAAGTTGCCATTGCTGCATCAGATAGTTTTAGTACACCATCCCTAGTGAAATCTGGATTATGGGGGGTTTTAAAGAACTGAGGTTTGCCAGTAGATAAGTTAATAGCTGGAATTAAGACTCTTCGCTGCAAGTCATTAAATGTTGAATCTGTACCAATCATATTTATTACAGTTTCATATAATGGTTTACTATCGTATAGCGGATTAAATATTTGCTTTATTAGTTTTTTAAACCCATTTTTTTTTGGTGGAAAAATCTTTAATGCATTTTCAAAAAAAACAGGTTCTAACTCACGAGCACTTTTACCTGATGCTAGCCCTAAAGCTAAAATCCCTCCAATAGAAGTTCCCGTAATAAGATCAAAGTAGTCACCGATTTTCACACCATTGGCTGACGATCTATTTTCAATATTGCGTTCAATCTGCGCAAGGACACTAATTGTAAATAGCCCCCTAACACCGCCACCATTCAAACTAAGTATCCTTATAGGCTCCGAGGTATACTGCTCATCTGCAGAAACGTTCATATTGCATCCTTTTATTACTAGAAGATAACTAACTGTGTTAATTTAGCTATACAATTCAAGTGTTAATCCATTTTTACTAAAAAATTTGAGCTATTTTATAGTTCCAACAAAATAGCTCAAAATGAACTAATCATATTTTTCAATTTTAAATGAAAATGACATTTCATTTATGCTTCCATGGTTTTAATGGCACAAAATAACTAGAGCTAACATATTCCTATTGGACCTCACTCCAGCAGCGGCTACGAGTAAACACGGAACATAATAGAATTAAAGCAATTGAATGATAAACCATTACAACAAATTTCAAACTAAACCCTCTAAGCTGAAATCGTTACATAGGAGAAAGTAGACTCCAAATCGACAAAAACCGCTTTGAGTAGGCATTAAAACCGTTCTTGAAATGGTGTTAAAATCGGTTGTTAAACGACAATCATGACGTTGATGAAAGCGCTATGTTGAACGGCATCATAAAAACAGTTACAGCTAATGTGCTATCCAATTTAAATTACATAGAATACAGCTCAGAGTAGTTATCTCACCCTAACTGAAACCTCGGAAGGTTAATCTAAGTATTAGATCACCGGAAACCTATTTACCTTCTAGACGCGACTCCGGAGCAAAACTGACAGGAACTCACTAATTAATGCAGAATTAACATTCAGCTTAGTGGAACTATTCCTCTTCAAAAGTTAATTCATGAGTAATTGCATTGATACCAGCTTGTATAAAAGTAGCCAATTGATAACCAG
>NZ_JACJFI010000565.1 GCF_014164505.1 Shewanella sp. SG41-4
GAAGGGTAGGGAATGGTAAAAAAGGAGAAATTTATTAGCATGTTGGGGCGAGTCGGAAGTTGGTGCTCAAGGGTATTGAGGAAGGTAAAAATACGGTATCAAGTGCAGTAGATACGTTCAAAGCCGCATGCTCTAAAGTTTGGAATGCTTTTACAGGTAAACATTATGCTGATGAAGCTGAAGCAATCATTGCTGAAACGGAAAAACGCTATGAAAAGGCAAAGCAACTTTACGAGCATGAGGTTGCGCAAATATCAGAAGGGATAGAAGAAAAAATAAGCAAAATAAATCGTCAGAAACAAGATATATACTCTGTTCATTTCAAGCGATTTATGTCGATATCCAGACGATTACACAATGTCTCCGTCAAAGGTCAGCCATTCGAAGAACTATTTGATGATAGCATTTTGGAAATAAAAAATAGAAACGGTGTCAGAGCAAAATCTGAAATTATGTTAATTGATTTCAATAAAATGAGCTTGCTCGATACATTAGGAATGGTTTTCACTTTAGGACTTTTTTCTAGAAAGGCGGCGAAAGAATCATTAGAGCGAGCAAAGCAGGAGCAGGGACGGATCACTGAAGAGATAGTTAAGCTTGAGTCACAGCAGAAACAATTAAAAGTGATCGAAGAGTCTATAGATAATGTTGTTTTTTATTTTGATGAGCTAGTCGCGAATTACAGCAGTCTGTTAAATAGATTTGAATATGGAATTCAAACTCAGCGCATGCATCAGATGGCCATTAATTCAGATGTTTTTGCCCATAAGCTAGATTTCAAACTACTGCCAGTAGTTCATTTAGAGGAGTTTCGCGCGCTGTTTAACTTATCCATCGTCTTAAATCAGATGGCGAATCTTGGCTATCTATCAGATTCTGGAGGGTTTATTGAAAAAGACAGCTCGCAAGCAGCTACAATATTTGAGATGTCCAAATCACAGTCTTTGTGCGCATAAGGAAGATATGATGGATAAAAATAAAGGTTATCAAATTCCAGAGTTATCTAGTGAAGATATAGTTAATCGTTTGGAAGGCTGCTCTCCTCTTCAGGCTAGTAAAGTATTGCTGGATGTCGAGCTACATGATCAAAGAGATAGCTTGGAAGTTCTCAACGAAATTGAAACAGCAATGAGAAATCAGAAAGTTGGGATCGGCGAGGCGCTGATTCAGCCGATACTGCTAAGTGTCTGTGATGGCCTCATAAGTCACCCAAAACTGGCTCTCTCTAAAAAAGGCCTGACTTCGACTCGGTTGGTCAGTGAGTTACAAGCTTTTAGCTATGATAGCAAACCGCAAATGTCTGATGACTGTCGGTTAGATAAACAGCGTTTAGATGAAAACACATCCAGCCAGGTTGACCACAAAGGCCCCTATAAACGCTCAGATTTAGAAGATAAAGCTAAGCTCTATCAATACCGAGACGCTCAAATGGGTGAAAATCGTCGGATTTATAGTGAACTTGAGCTTAATGAAAACAGTCAAAAAAGAGCTCTCTATAAACAGAGTGATGAATTCAATCAGGGAAAGAAGAGTAAAGGCAAGAACGTCAGCAAATCTAGTATTGA
>NZ_JACJFI010000566.1 GCF_014164505.1 Shewanella sp. SG41-4
TACAGGCATGACCAGTACTGAAGGTTTTGTTGTTACAGCTAAAGCCAATGGTAAAGATGCTGACGGTGATACCCTAACGTACAACTGGGTTCAAACAAGTGGTCCTACTGTTGCGTTTGGTAATGGCGGTCCAGCTATTAGCTTTACTGCACCATCAGGTAATAATACCATTAAGTTCTCAGTAACGGCTTCAGATACTCGTTTAGAGAGTGCTGCTGGTACAGCAACTATTACAGTCACCAAGAAAGAAGAGAAATCTTCTGGTGGTTCTATGGGTTGGTTAACTGCACTATTAGTTCCATTAGCTGCATTACGTCGTCGTAAGCACTAATAATAGTAATCATTAATTTGGCATTGCCAAATTAATATAAGAAAAAACCAGCTGTTATCAGCTGGTTTTTTTATGGGACAAAAATATCAAACTAGATAGCGTTAGTTATTCGTCTTCATCCGATTCATCAGCATGAGCGGAAGCTTCAAATTGATCAACATTCGCCAATTGTCCAAACCAGAAGTCTGAACTCACCATCTTAAACTGACGAGATAAGCCTTCACTTGCTACTGGTTCGACTTGCCATAGTATTCCTGTGGCCTCTGGAAATTGGGAACCAGTGATTTGATCTTCATATAATCGATGTAAGAGCGCATCAGGAGATAATCCGGATGCAAGTAGGCGTACCATAGATGCATGTAATGACTCATCAAAAATAGTTAGCTCTGCTGCGTCAGTTGCTGTGACATTAACCATAAACTCAACGCCAGTTGGCTCAGCAAAGACACCATTAAATGCTTCTCTCAATAATGCATAAGCACTAAAAAAACCTTCATGAAGCAAGCAATCAGAATATTCTTCCCACATTCTGTCACCAATCATGTCATTACTTAACTGATCAATTTTTCCTTCAGTCAATTCACTGAATAAATGAGTCAAGACGATTTTTGCTGCTTCATTGGCCTCTAAATCATTTAGAGACATCATGCACATTTCTCTTAGTTCAGTAGCCTCCATTCCTTCTAATCCATCATCTAAGCCCATTATAGCCATCAATTGAAGGTAATCTTCATTTGACCAAGCATTAGGGATCTTATTGATTTTACGAAAAGAACCAATTTGAACATTAAATTGTGCTTGCATGGAAACTCCTTCTTATAAGCGTCAAAAAGTGACGAAGATTGGTCAAACTAATACCCAACATGTACAATCGCAATACTGTATAAGTGCAAAAACAAAGCATGTCATATCTACAAGTCACTAAAAAAATATAACAACATGATTTATAAATATTTATTAAAAATATTAAAGATTAACAATTATATTAAACTTTGTTTATATGATCTTAATTTAGTTCATAAATGACACACGCAACATTTTTATCTTGAATGGAAATTCAATTAGATATGACTAAGAAAATCTATAATGATTCACACCTTTTATTCCGACCCTAACTCTGCATGTTAACTTTATTGTAAGCGGTTAATTAACCCCACATACCAATAATACTCACGCTTTAATATAGTGCCTTTTTCACCGGAGGTACTATGAACCAAGAACAAAAGCGCG
>NZ_JACJFI010000567.1 GCF_014164505.1 Shewanella sp. SG41-4
CAAGACACCTTGAATAGGGTCGAAACATGAACCGTCATACACGGCCAAGAAAGAGATACCCGCTTTTGAATCACGACGAGTTCTTACCCAGCCACGGACAGTGACTTGCGAACCAACGGCGTGTTCACCTTTAAATACAGAAGCGACAGATGCAATGCTCATTGTTGCTTTATTCTCCAACGTATCGAATATAAATATAAAATTGGGGTTTATCTTACCTTGATGGTAGCTTTTCTCAAGCTGAAAACGCTATTCTACGCTGATTAATGTGATACTTTTGAGTAAGTCGGTTAAATATTTGGCTAATTGGCCTTTATATTCTCTAGTAAACCAAGGAAAGGCAATGTCTCGATTAGGAATTATACAGGTTGTATTGACGGTTTTGTCGCTATTAAGCTGGAGTTTAGCCATTTATGCATTGATTATTTTTGGTGAAGCCAGACCTGATCGCGCAGTTGGATACTTTATGAGTAAAGGTGTGTCTGTTCGATTAAACTGGGATCCTGAGTTAACCATTAAATTAGAATACTTAATATGGTTGTGTGCTGGCGTTAGCTTTCTGAATCTGCTGGTAAATTTTTATGCAAAAGCCACTACTCGAATTGGTTTTTGGGTCAATATTCCGTTGTTGTTTTTGGTATCACTAGCAGCGGGTTTGTATATTCGTTACGTGGTGTAAATAATATTGGTGATGCTTGGAGCAATTAATTTAAGCGAAATGGATCTAAGCTGATTTATTTCAACCATCAATCGGCTTTTAATTAATGCACCTGCAGTGATTAATTCTTTTCAACATGATGACACAGCAAATCTATTATCGCTGCCGTTACCCCCCAGATAAATTTGTCTTCAAATAGCATAAAGTGCACTTGATAATGTGCGCCGTGACGATAATGAAACATTTTGTGACGGTTACTCCGTTCAATAAAAAAGCTTAATGGGACCGAGAAACAGTCTTCCACTTCGCCTGGGTCGAGAACCAGCTCAAATGGCTGCTTTACCATAGCCACTACGGGGGTAATCTCAAAACCTGTAAAGGTTTTATGGGCTGGAAACACACCTAAAATATCAACATTATCAGCCACTAAACCAATTTCTTCGTGAGCTTCGCGCAGTGCAGTGTGGATTGCATTAATATCATCAGGCTCAACTTTGCCACCAGGAAAGCTAATTTGCCCTGGATGGTGACGTAAATGCATCGGACGTCGGGTTAAAATAAGGTGCAGTTGTTGCTCTATTTCAATAACAGGGATTAATACAGCGGCTTCGCGGCCAAGGTAAGATGGTGGCGCTGAAGTAATTGTCGAACGCAAACAATGTAAGTTGTAACGCAAAGTGAATTCGTGTTTATTCATTGGTGATTCTAAATCCAGTTAATAGGCTATTCGGTGTCATACCAATTCCTGAGGGCGAGTTTCTCACTTTCTATGCTGCTTAATATGATTTTGACGTACGGCTGAAGGATCTATATTTTCCATAAAAATAATATATTTCCACCATGCATGGCGTTTAAACGCAGGAGATAAAGTATCGCAGGGGCTGTTGACGAGAACTACTG
>NZ_JACJFI010000568.1 GCF_014164505.1 Shewanella sp. SG41-4
CTGTATGAGTAAAAAGGATGTTGTTGGGATAATGCAGTAGCAGAAAGCTTGTTTGGCAGCTTGAAACAGGATCAAGTTCACTGGAGCAATTATCGGACGCGATATGTAGCACAATAAGATGTCATGAATTACTTCACAATGTGGTACTACAGCCAGCGAATGCATTCATACCTTGATTACTAAAGTCCCAATGAATTTTAGTGTATGGGTAAGCCGTTAAAAGAAGTAGCTTAACGAACTTAATTAGGGTGACCGAATCCAGTTGACTAGGTCACCCTTATTGGTGAGATCAGTAAGACGTTCGATAATACCGTACGCAGAAATACCCAGGGCTCCGCATGAGTGTTCAATTTTTAAGCATAGATGCAAATCCAGCCAGTAACGCACTCTCTAAAAACTTATGTTTCATCATGTAACGCTTTTGCTCCATCGGAACGCTTACCTTGGTCGGGTTGCTTTGAATCATATTTAAAGACATGTGCCTCAGGCCCGCTAGGTCTTCAGTAGTATTTTCTCGATAAATCTGACAGGCATCCTATTGAATACTGACATCTGAAATCCAATGCATCGATTCAATCACTCCAATGTGCTCGTATCGTAATACTTGCTTGTTCTGCCGTTAATCTTTTGAGCTGATGTAATAGCGATATTCCAGCTTTGCTGCTTTACCTTTTTCTTTTCGGAAGTTCTAAACCATGACTATAGTATTAAGCCCTGTCGAGCCAGAGAAATTACCTTCTAACAATCAGGCACTAGCCACGTGGCAAGTTTGTGACTCTATCCGTTCACGATGTTTTTCTGTATTCCTTTTTTGATTGTCAGTCGACGACTGACGATAAGAAGAAAAAGCATTTTGGGTAGCTTTGGCTCACTTTCCTTGGTTGCCTTTTTCCGCTAAAAGATAGTTTCCACCTTGATTGATGATATTTTTGTGACATGCCATTGCATCGATGGTCACAAGTACTCCACGTAGCCCGAGTATATTAATTAATTCGCGATTACTGTTATCTTATTGTTTTTGTTTTTTATTTTATGCATATCAGTACCGGTTTTTTACCTGATGCATACACGCTTATCATATGAATAGTATTGTACCTATCTTCTCGGTTGTATGAGCACCTTAGCGTTTTACCATCAATAGCGACGACTTCGCCGTGAGTGGGCTGATGCACTGCACACATCCAATTCAGAAAATACTCCCGAAAGCATGTGGATCGATGTGTAGTGGCAATTAGGTAAGCGAAAGTTTCATCGACAGGAACACCATTTTCGAACAAATTTTGTTGAATGAACCTGTTGTGATAACCAATAACATAACCTCGAATATCAGTCTAGCCCTAGTTCCCGCAACAACGGCGCAGAATGAACCTAAATAATATCAAACATGGGGTAGTCTACCTTGGCGCTCTGGTGATTATTACGATGGTGCTGAAGTGTTTTGGATTCTTTCAATATTCATTTATACGCCTCAAAAAAGAGCATAAGGTCACAGACAGATCTGTAGGTCAATTACCTTATTATAACTGACTAAAAAACATTCATGATCTTTCCCTGC
>NZ_JACJFI010000569.1 GCF_014164505.1 Shewanella sp. SG41-4
TTCCACGTTAACTGAGGTTTTTTTTTGTGGTGTGTAAGTGCCAATTTTAGCTGGCTCCATATCCTCACTATATATCTTGCGGGCATCAACATTTAAGGGTTGTTGCTGACTGTAATGTACAACCCCAGCATCATCAACCCAAGTGTAAATCGTTCCAGCTAGTAATGATGTGCTAAAAACTACAGCGGCTAAACCAATAACTAAACGCATAATTCCCATTAGAGTATCCCAGAGCTAAATGACGCAATGCTTGAATGAATCAAAAAATGTTATTTTTGAGTATAAATTAAACATTTAAAACAATAGTGTCTAAAGTGTATGCAAAAAATACATAATCACCCAGTAATAAATAAAGGTATTTTCCTATTAGATAACTTTTATAGCCGAAACTGGATTATTTTCAAGCTTTTATGCAGTATTTTCATCAGTAAACATTCACTTCAAATCAAGTGTAGTTACTACCTTTATTGCAATATTCTGTGATGCCTGATTCTTGAGAATGACTGATACACAAAGTAATTATTGGTAAAATTTAATAGCTTGGCCCAAATTGTTATCTTACCCTAGATTCATTCATCCTGGAGCATAACTCGGAATGACAAACTTGATATTACAAAGAGCCAGTTTTTGTCATCTTGGCCGATTACCCAGATCAACTAGTCGATGTTGATTCTGGTTAGCTAACGCAACATTATTACTAATAGAGTTTAGAATGGATTTAAACATGATAAAAATCTTTCAGATGACAATTACCTCGTTACTTTGATTTCTGCATTAAGTGGAACTTTCATTTACATGTGGTCCTTAAAACTCTTTCAAGGAAGTGAATTGGCGTTTCGATCGAATGCTTTTGTTTGTTGATATAGTTATATCAGCGCAATGAACACCAGTCATACCAAAAGAAGACAAAAAGAGTGCTCAACAGTGGCGATAAATGAATAAACAAGGAATGCAGCAAAACTTAATGATAAATATCGTTCATATTACTAAACGCACTAATGACAATAGCGAGAAAGCGAAACAGTGTTATTTTTATAATAGCACTTCACGAATTGAGTTAAGTGCTATTAAAGTCGGTTCGTAGAGGCTACTGCCAATCAGCTATCTGGACAACATCATCATTTAATCTTTCGTTATCTATCGTATTCTTCAATTTCTTACTTTAATTGTTACCCAGATTTGCATTCTGTTAATGCACGCTTGATATTAATGGATGTTAATTTGAGTAGAAATCAACCTTTGTGTATGTGTTTTGTACCGCTGTGTTTGAATAATCGTCAGTTGATTGATTTTTTACTAAAAGCCTTAAAAAAGGGGTTGCGCTAAATCGTGTGGTGCCTATAATGCGCATCCACTGACACGGCAGACAGCGCAAGCGGTTACTGAGTCAGGTTGAATTAAGTGCTTCAAAACACTGAGTTCAAGGCGCAAAGAAAGTTTGAAAAAACACTTGACGCTGACACGGGAAAGCGTAGAATACGCACCCCAAGCCAACGACCTAGCGTCTTATGGTGATGTCTGAAAAATTGATATCAACGCTCTTTAACAATCTAA
>NZ_JACJFI010000056.1 GCF_014164505.1 Shewanella sp. SG41-4
CATTAGCTCGCAGAGAAAGAGTGCATCCTGTGTATGCTAATATGACAGTATCAGAATGGACTAGAGCGCCAGCCCACACTCAAACGCTTTGCTGGTTGAATCAGCTAAAATCGAGCTTGAGAAAGGCTAGGGCTGCACATCAAAACTAAAATAACTTAACTATTTTTATTTTTTCAATGTTGTTATATTTAATTTTCAAACTGCATCCATTGGTAAAGGCTTTTAGCTGCTTCGAACTCCCAATTTTCAGTAAGTATTAACGCATTAAAGTCTCTAATATAGCTAGAGTGTGTGCAGGTGTCTTTAGTGATCATTTCACCCGTCTCTGTGCTATGAAAACCAAAATCTTCGCCTAAACAATATAGGCTGTATTCTTTGAGATTAAAGTCAATAAATAACCTAAGTCGCTTTTTTTCACGGTTCTCTCTGTTCTTTTGCACTGTAACGAGTGCATGAGCTAAATCCGTTTGTATGCTATCAAACCATTCTACAAAAGCCTGTTCATCCACATCTATCATGTCACTCTCCATTCTTCAAAAAGTAGATTGTATGAAAAAAAAACTCAGCTGTAGACTAAGTAATATTTAGTTTTAATTATCTAGATGATATTTAAGAATTTTAAATACCTACTTGCGGCTTGTTGCGGCTTTATGATCTGGTGAGACACTTAAAGGACATCAAATAAATAGAGGTTCTTACTATGCAACAATATGTGAACACCCCAACAGACTTGTTAAGCAATGAGCAGTTATCACAGCTTATGCAATACTTTAATGACCAATACCGAGTTGGTACTCCAGTAATTAGCGATGCTGCATTTGATTTGATATACACACCTATCTTAAAAAAGCGTATACCCAACCACCCTTTATTAACAAAAGTGCAGCCAGAGTCAATTAACGCACTTAACACCCGTTATGAACACAAACAGGTCATGCTTTCAACTAACAAAGCATATGAACACAGTGATATTGAATCATTCATTCTTCGATGCCAAAAAGCGGCTAGTGAGCTTTGTATTAATGACGACTTATTATTTAGAGTAACACCAAAACTTGACGGGCTTGCTGCTTCTTACATAGCGATAGACAAGAAAATTTATACTCGCGGTGATGGAAAATATGGCAACGATATAAGTCATTTGTATGCCAATGGCTTAACGATAATCGGTAACGCTGATAGAGATGCAGTGGGCGAGATTGTTGTACAACAGGATTACTTTAATTCGATGCTAAAAGAGCAGTTCGCTCATCCACGAAATTTTGTTGCAGGACTGGCAAACTCAATCAACCTAAGTGACGCTGGCAAAATGGCACTAAAAGCAGGCGCTGTTCATCTAGTGTTTTTTAAGAACATTGAATGTCCTTGTGTCAATGGTAAGCAGCTGCTGGATAATTTAGACGATTTATGTGAACAAGCTAAACACTCTTTGCCATATGTTACGGATGGTACAGTTATCGAGGTGATTAACGATAAAGTTAAATCATACATGAGCCATAATGAACGACACAACCATTGGCAAATTGCTAAAAAGTCAGTTGGTGAAATTGCAGAAGTACGAGTTCAAGGCGTTGAATGGGCTGTAGGGCGTAATAAGATAACGCCAGTGTTGTTGTTAGAGCCAACATGGTTATCTGGAGCGCTCATAAAAAGGGTAACTGCACATCACGCAGGAAATGTAAAATCCCTTGGATTGGGCGAGGGGGCTTTAATTTCAATGACTCGAAGCGGTGAGATCATTCCTAAAATTATAGGCGCAATAGAATCTGTAGCACCTTCTATTCCCACACATTGCCCATGTTGCAACCAGCCAGTTCAATGGGTTAATGATGCGATTACTTGTACGTTTGATGGATGTTCAGAACGACAAGTGAGCGCAATCGAATACCATTTTGCAGTGTTAAAAGCAGATCTGTTCGGACGGCAAACGGTGAGACGTATGGTTGCCAATGGTTACACCTCATTATCTTCAGTATACAGCATCACTTACGAACAATTGCTTTCGTGCGGCTTTGGCGAAGTCCAAGCTAAAAACTTACTAGATGAAATTAATAAAACTACCAACCGCCCGATAAATGATTATTTAATCTTGGCATCATTGGGTATTCACGCCCTTGGAAAAGGTTCAAGTAAAAAGCTTTTAAAGCACATCGAAATTGATGAACTTAATGAATTGTCTGCTAACCAGCTTAATTCAATTGATGGATTCGGTGAACTAACCGCTTCTAGTATTACTTCCGCTATTACAGAACGGTTTGAACAGATTTCATATCTTATCTCGATTTTAAATGTTATTCGGACTCCGATGATAGCGAAGCGTTCCGATGTTGAATTGCCATTGAATCGTCTCAGCATCGTGTTTACGGGAAAAATGACGCAATCAAGAAGTGATATGACCTCAGAAGCTGAAAGCTTAGGTGCAGTGGTGCAATCTGGCGTTACAAAAACGACAACATATCTCGTGATCGGTGAAAATGTGGGCGCAACTAAAATTAACGCTGCAAAAGCCAAAGGTGTAGAAATTATATCCGAAGCAGAATACACACAAATGATATCCGCTCTATAAAAGAAAAACCTACAAACGCGCCGAAATATCGGCGCAAAAGGAATCTACATGAAAAAATTTATCTCATTATTTCTGCTGTTACTTTTGCCACTTGCAATATCCCAAGCGTTAAATAACGACATCATAGCGATAAGCTATAGTATTGTTATTCCATTTGTTTTTATCTGCAAATTATGGCTACTTAAAGTCTCTGATGTACCCTCTAAACGATATAAATTAATTGTGCTGTCGTTGATGCTGTCTGTCATCTGCGCGTGGAGCGTGGCGATCCACACTCATTGGCATAGCGTAGAACTTTATTACTATTTAGAATTCCCATCACTTATCATTGCAGCTGTTGGTTACTTTGGATTTATATTGATATGCATTGTTTTTTATCGAAACGGCTGGTGCTTAACGTTGTTCAAGCCAAACTCTGAATTGTCATTCTCATACGAGCCTCATGAGCGAAAAATGGTTTTGCACTTTTCAGGGACAAAGAAGAATTTACGGCCAGCGTTAAAATCAATCAATTTATTGTTAAATCATGTTTTAACAAATGAAAACATTTATGTGATTGAACTCAAATCCCCATTATTATCTAACGATAATTTTAGAAAACGTGTAGACGAATATGTTGATTGTGCTAATAATTTGCCTAGTGATAGGTCTTTTGTGGTGAAGCAATGCGGGAGCCATTTTCCAAGCGTAATAGAAAGACTTGGTTACTGGCTTACCTTCACACAAAAAGATTTCAGAAATACCCTAAAGTTCTGGCGTCTATCTAAAGAATCCTGGGAAAAGTTAAATATTATTAAACAAAATAGATAAAAATAGGCGTAAATCAAAAGGACGTTGATATGGAAATTGCACTTAAAAAAATTTCAATTATTTCCCAATGTATCGCTGTATTTTTAGCGTTGTTATTCATTTTTAATCAACAGGCATTGCCCGCATTATTGGTTATGATTGTGCCGGTGTTCTTTTGGTGTTTTACTGCCGTTTTACTAGAGCAGTTATAACTCAGTTGCCGAGTTACGATTGCGGGGTATTCTGGTTTTAACGAATACCTCACAAGGCAAGCAAATATGGATTTTCACATTCCTCAACACCTCTTAAACAAACCGCTTAGAATTTTGCTTATTGGCGCTGGCGGTAGCGGTAGTCAGATTGCCACTGAATTATTTCAGATGGATTCCTTGCTCAGACAACTTTCACAACAATCAGTGTATATCGACTTAACGATTGTTGATGGTGACACTGTTTCAATATTCAACGTGGGTAGACAGGGCTTTTACCTTGGCGATATCGGGTGCAACAAAGCTGATGTGCTTGTTAGTCGTTTTAATAATTTTGGCGGTACAAACTGGAAATCAATTCCAAAATACTGTTCGCCTAAAGACATTAACTTTAGCCAATTTGATTTTGTTATTACTGCCGTTGATAAAGCACAGTTCAGGGTTGAGCTAGGTCAGTTTTTCAAAAACACCCATTCTCACAGTGATTTGCTTTGGCTTGACCTTGGAAATGGAGCGAACACAGGTCAGGTAGTCTTAGGTCATGCGAATACCGTTATTCGAAGTGATGGTGTGCGATTACCAAACGTCTTTGATTTGTATGGCGATATGCTAAAAGAAATAGATGATGAAAAGGAAGATACGCCCTCATGCTCTACTGAGGCTGCATTAACAAAACAAGATTTTGGTTCGAACCGAGCAGTAGCAGGGCAGGCGACACAGTTGATATGGCAACTTGTTCGTTATGCAAAAATTTCACATCATGGCGCATTTGTTGATATTGCGAATGCAGTTGTACAACCTTTAAAAATTGACCCACAAGTTTGGGCAGTATACGGTTATGAAACACAAAAATGTGCATAAATGAACATATAAAGAATGCTCACATAGCCGCTGAAAAAGCGGCTGCAAGTCTAGGGTATTCTAGCTTTAACGAACTCAATAACAGTGATAATGAACACGATAAGCAAATTGCCAGAAGCGCATTTGATGGTGCTTTTTTCTACGATTTATCACCAAATTTAAAAAGAAGAGATTAAATATGTTTAAAAAAAGGCTATCTGAGTTGTTAACTGGAGCCAATAAAAGAGAATTCAGCCAAATTAGTGGTTTGTCTGAGGAAGTGCTGGGTAAATATCTTCGAGGCCAATCTACACCAAATGTTGACCGACTTCTTGCAATCGCAAAAACGGGTAATGTTTCTGTTTCATGGCTAGTTGGGGAAAATGAAAACGTGGAAGAAGAAACCAAACCACAGCAAAAACAGAAACTTAGGTCAAAAGTATTGCTTAACGTAACGGATGATTTGGGTTTGAGTTCGCCCACCCCAATTCTAATTGATGTTAATGAGATAAGGTCTGTTGAATCACTTAAATTGATCAACGGCAGGGTAGAACAAATATCCAGAATAACACTCAAAACACCTATAACCCACTTTTTGGGTGACGATGATGAAATGTATAGCGATTTTATCTATCACTATGTTTTTGAAACTGTGTTGGATATTAACAAGCTTATAAGTGGATAGTGCATTCATCTTGTAGTTGCGGCTTTCTGATAGTGGTTAATAGTAATTAAGACTCAACCACAAAAGGAAACCAATTTATGACTACGGCATCAATTACACGTGAACAAGCGAAAGCACTCTATGAATTTTGCACTAAAAACAATCTTGATGAATGGTTTATAGCTAAAGACCATGGCGCATATTTTGGCGCAACAGCTGGCAGCAATAACGCAGGCAATTTTTCCAACTCTATTCATTATATAAAAGGGTGTAATCCCGACCAAGATGAAGAAAAAGAGGGTGATTGGTACGACAATGCTCATGATAAATTTGGTGGTGATGACTTCGGCATTCATTTGCCAACATCATGGTTGAAAGCATTTTTTACTGATGAATCATTTAGTAAAAAGCGCAACTTTAGCATTAGAGTTAACAAATCTTCTGTCTCACTGATTTGTTAATGTAAGTTAAACCTCATGCCGTGTCGAACGATTGAATTCGGCATGGCTGCTTTTAGTATTAATAAACTTTTCAACTACAAAATTAGAATCTAGAGGTGGAAATGACTAACTTTATCAATAGAAGCGGCAGTTTTAACTACTCAGCTTTTGTTAAACATATCTCAAATCATCTGACACATGGTCAGATTATTAACCCCAGGTGCGTAAGAGAAACACGAGCGTTCGGCAATACTGATAATATTCAAAAGTCTGAAAAAGCCCTTAGAATGGCTTTCGATACTCAATTAGGCAGTATAAATCCTAATTTTAAACGGAAGCGTTCGATCCATGGAGGTTACGAATACCAACGTATAATCGAATAATCCGATTGATTTTTTTGACTTTCACCTCAGTATGGTTAAATGTTTGCAAATAGTATTTAACCCTATCAATATTAACCAACTGAATTGAGGTGATCATATGCTTAAAATTATGCTATCTATTATTTTTACCTTTTTCATTTTGTCGCTTATTAAAACAATATGGAGAGGTCTTCGTGGTGAAGAAGTTGCAACTACGCGAGGCAAGTCAATAAATTACAATAGGCGCGACCCTTCTTGTAACAGCACCCCAAATTTAACCGCTGCTGGAGCTGCTGGAGCTGCTGGAGCTGCTGGCATTATCGCAAGCGAATTTTATGATACAACCATTTCTAATGACATTAAATTTCATGAAACAAGCGTTACTAATGACGTAGATGAGATAACAGAATATTCCGGACTTGAAATTGAGATAAATCCATCCACAGGGCTACCAATGATTGATAATTCTATCGATGTTGCTGGTAACCCATACGGTTTTGATGATCCGAGTATTAGTATCCACTCAGATTCACTTGCTACGAACAATGATATTGCCGACTTTAATAGTTACGATGATAGCTTTAGTAGATTTGATGGCTTTTAGTTTTAGATAGTGCACTCAAAAATAAACCTACATTCAAATTTTAACCCTCCCTTAAAATCCAAATATATTGAATAAAATTTGGAAATCGATGCGTTAAAACGCTCTAATTATCAAAGCTATTCGATCCATTGTTTCAGTATCAATTTATGACTTTAACTTCTGGGTTTTATGCTTAGTTGCACGATATGACTTTCAAGTGATCATGTTTTTACCAGCGAAATACAAGGTATCAACATGAACACAGCAATCGACTTCCAATACATTGAAAATAACACCCATGATGGCTTTGAAATGGCAGTAGCTAGAGCGCAAAAGCTATTTTTAGATGGCTGGATAGTCACGCTTGGCCTGAGCGGTAAGGACTCAGGCGCTGCTTCTATTTGTCTTGTAGAAGGCTTACGACGAGCTAAGCAACAAAGAGAAGATGTTGGCCCGTTACATATTGTCACAACAAACACGACCTTGGAAAATATCGTTCTACATGATTACATGTTGACTTTGCACGAAGATTTAATTGCTTATGGTGATGCACACGGTTTACCTATTCAGTGTCATGAAATTAAGCCCTCATTGTCGTCCCAACCCATTGTGGAGTATATCGGCAGAGGTAAGCTACTAAGAACACCCGAAACCACTTCAAACGCGAGAGATTGCGCGTATTCATGGAAGATTCAACCCATGAAAGCCTTTTTAAAATCATTATCAGATAAATACCAAACGGACAAAATCGTGTCGGTATCGGGTTCACGTGATGCAGAAAGTGCAGTGAGAAAATCAAACTTACAAAAGCGTAATGAAACGTGCCATACACCCGTTATGACTGAACTAGGCTGGACCCTTGCGATAATCAAAGATTGGTCATTAAGCGATGTTTGGCAGTTGTTTTCGATTATCGATGATGGTGATATTGAAAGTTACAGTGATAACTTCCATTACATGAAAAAACACTATTCTGCCGGTAATGGTGGCGTATGCGACCTGTTCGCAGGAAACTTGGCTCAAAGCAAAAGCTGCGGCAGTAGATTTGGCTGTTTTCTATGCGCGCTTAACAAGGATGATTCTTCACTTGAAAACCAGATGGACACAGACCCAAAAACTTACGGATTTATGCGTCCTCTTAACGATTTAAGAACCTACATGATCAATACGCTATATGATTACTCTAACCGTTCAACATTGGGGCGCAAGCTGACAAAAGAAGGTTACATAAAAGTGGGATTAAACCAGTATAGCCTCGAATACCGAATGGACTTATTGAGATTTATACTCACAATCCAACAGGAATCATATGAGCGTTCTGGTAATCACACTATCGATCTTGTTGATTACAGAGAGTTACTAGCGATTCAGTATGCGTGGGCAAGAGAGGGCGGTGAAGATCAAGCTGGGATGGCGCTCAAAATATGGCATGACGTTGTAAATGAAGGAATGCGGTACCCAATCCCTAAAACCAGTTATACAGAAAAAAAATTTACACCACAATACATGTATTTTCCATTGATGAAATTCGTTGAGGGCAATAAACCGGTTGGTTTAGATGACGAAGGTTTGGATCACCAGTTTAAATCAATTGAGCGCATGTTTAAGCGCGACGGGGAGTCTCATAGGGTTGTGCGTTACACCGAGTCGAAGTCTTTTGATGTGGTAACAAAAAACGCATTTGCCATGACTTTTGTAGAAGATTTTTATTTAGAGTTGAAAGAAGATGGACATCTAGATAACAAATGCCCGACCGTTATGCTTAAACAGCTTCTTGAATCTGGAGTTGTCACTTTGGCCAAAGGCACGATTGGCCGAGTTCACGATGATGCTAGGCGAGCTCAAGCGTTAAATAGCTTGCGCTGTACTGTTGGCATCCCAATCACGGAGGCCATAACGATGTTATCCGTTTCAGAAAATGTCATGAAGGAAGAAATTGCCTCAAGAAAATTATCTGGTACAAGACAGCAATCACTTTTTTAACATGAGTATTCGCTACGGCTAAGAGCCCGTTTTTTAAACAGCTTAAATTTCTCGAAATTGTTTATTAACGGGTTTAAATAAATACCCAGACCCACCGTATGTATCACAACAAACGCCAGCAAATTCGTATTTGTGTATCTCTTTTAATGAGATCTGACTTAATGTCTTGTAACCCGAAGGCCTATTTTGTGCGCCAAAATCTGGATATTCAATCCAATTATCAGGAATATACGCCAATTTTTCTGCGATATTCTCTGCTTTTACGCCTTTTTTCGCGCTGAAGTTGTTCCTCAGCAATTTCTAGCTTCATTTTGTTGTTTAGGCGGCGAGTCAGTTCACAATCGCCAACCGCACTATGCAGTATGACATCCGCTGTGTATATGAGTAAGTCATCACACGCATCAACCAGCTTACGCCTTTTGCCATTATTGAATTTATGAGCATACCCAAGCATGACGCATGACGCATGACGCATTAATATCAGGCATTTGGAGCCCATAACGCTTAGATGTTTGTTTAAGTAGTCTTAAATCAAACTCAGCATTATAAATCAAAACTACTTCTGCATTTTTGAGCGTTTCGCAAATTTTATCAAAGACTTGAGGAAAGGTTGGGGCGCAACTTAAATCATTCTTTGTAATGCCATTAATTGCGGATACTTCAGTAGGGATGTCTCCCTGGCACTGGATTAATGTATCTATGAGAACACTTCCGTTATCGTTGATCACCCCTATTTGAATAATTTCTGCCTCATCATTTAACCCGTTGGTTTCGGTGTCCAAGTATACATTCATGCTCATTCCTCGACGTAATCATCGGGATACATTTACTTTTTCGCTTTCATTGAGTTTTTTAGCTCTGCAAGCTCTCTTTCGCGCAGCACTAACACATGTTTGATTTCACCCATTTTTTCAGTTAAGCGCAGCAATTCAGCTTGAGCACTTTCATCGTCTCTAGTAACTCGCTCAAGCTTTGCTCTCAACTCACGTTGCTCACGGTCTTTTTCTTCAACCATTAATCTTAAAGAGGATTCATTTTTAATTGCGATTTCATATTGATTTAGGCTGCTAACAACTAAATCATCTTTTGAAATGATTTTTTCTTTCGCTACGGCCAATGCTTGAGCCGCTTGGTTGTACTCGATGCTTAACGCTGATAGTGATTCTTCTAATTTTGATATTTTCGACTTCGCTTCTTCTTCCGATGATTTGGCTCGGTCTTTAATTTCAACCACCAATGCGTTATTGCTCTCAAGTTTAAGCTGGGCTTTGGCCAATTCAGTACGCTGCTGCTCGGATATTTCACGTAACTCATTATTTTTCAATGTAACGGAATCTATTTGGTTTTGAAGCTGTTCCGCTAACGCCTTTTTCTCATTGTTTAAGCGTGACTCTAAATCTGTCATTTGGCGCTCTAATCGGTCTGTGGCTGCCGACTTGTCTTTTTCTAATCGCTCTACTTGTTGTTTTGCGTCCCTGGTAATCAAGGATATTTCATTCTGTAACTCGCGGACCAGCTCGTTTAATTCGTTATTTTTATCTTGTAGAGCGATGATCTCTCCATCTGCCTTTTCAAGTCCCAATACAGCTGAATCTCGTTCTTCAGTGAGTTCGACTAACTTCTCGCTGTACTCATTCTTTGCATCAGTGTGAAACCTGGCAATCTCAGTGACAAATGCGTTTTGAAAAGCATCGCTAAATCCAAATGAATCAAACAGCGTTTTTTTAGAGTTCTCTAAATCTGTTCGCCATTCTTTATGATATTTGTGCACCGTTGATGTGCTCTTTACATCTGGCAACAAAGAAAGGACTGTACGAATTTTTACTCTCGTGTTTTCCGCATATAGTTGATTACAGATTTTAAAAACTCGTTCTCTAACGGATAACTCAGTTGAAAATGCATCGTTACTCATAGCGGTATGCCTACTTAAAAATAATTGTTCAAATAATACTCTTCACCTTCTTGTTCGTCAACAATGTTGTTCGCTGAACATTGTTCGTTCGTTCGAAAGTATATTTACATAAAGCTATGTTTAATATCGAATAACAAATAAGTGGTGCAGAACATTATTCAATTTTGTTCGCCATTAATCATGCCAGTTGCCTGTTTTGTTCGCCATGTTCTTATATGGGTATGTCAAATCAATTTAGACGGGTAGAAAATGGAATCTGTTAGATCATTAGAGTATGTGGGTGGACAAATGGGGTTCTTTTTTGGTTCCGAAAGTGAACTTTCAACCTATATAGCTAAAACACAAGAAAACAAAAAGCTTAATGGCCGAGTGCAGGTAAAAGCTAATAATTTCTTACACAGATTTCCTTTGTCTAAAATAGGTATGGTTACGCGGTATAACATGAATATCGCTGCTATAAAAACCCTGTCAGAACTAAAACAGGTACAGGCTGAGGCAACTCATGCTGAACAGGTAACACTTTCAAAATACGTGGGGTGGGGCGGTTGTGCTAATGTGTTCGATCCAACCGATATTAAATGGTCTAAACGCCACGACAAGCTAAAATCTCTTTTAACCCGCGAACAATGGGACTTAGCAAAGGCTTCAACTCTTTCTTCGTTTTACACTCCTGATTTTATTTCTGAGGCAATTTACCTCGGTCTTGTTGATGCTGGTTTGAGTTGTGGCACTTTTTTAGATTCGTCTGCGGGTGTCGGTGGATTGGTGCGAACTATGCCGGAAGCATTGTTTAATAACATGGATATTCACCTTGTAGAACAAGACGCAATTTCAGCACAAATACTCGATAAGCTATATCCCACGGCTAATATTCAACATACTGGGTTTGAAAATGCCAAGTTTGCAAAACCATTTTCGTTAGTTTTACATAACCCGCCGTTCGGCCAGTCTCCTATTTTTGATAGTACAAATAAAACCTTGAGCGGATTATCACTACATAATTATTTTCTCGCTAAATCTGCGACTTTATTAGCTAAAAACGGGTGGATGATAGCTATTGTATCGCGCTCTTTCATGGATTCATCATCTACAAAAGCGAGAGAACTTGTAGGTCAATATGCGACGCTTAAAGCGGCTATTAGACTGCCAAAGCAAGTGTTTGAGGTAAGCACAGGTGCAAATGCAACAGTGGATGTTCTATTGTTTCAACAAGGGGCTGAAACGAACCCTGTTTGGTTTACTGCAAGCAATGTTCATGACGTAAATAATAATGAATACACATTAAATGATTACTTTGCAGCTAACCCTGACAAAATTCATGGAAAAATGTTAGTTGGTGAATCGTTCCAAGGTAATAGTGTTCATTGTGTTGGAGATAAGAATTTTGAGAATGTTTCAGTAACGGCTATCAAATCCATGTTTTCAGGTTTGAAGTTTGACGGTGAAACATCGTTTGAATCTCATGCTAATAATGTCCCGTTGGCTGGTCATGAAGTTGTTGAAGCAGCAGGGACACGTGAATACTCGTATGCCGTTGGAGTTGATGGCGAAATTTACCAGTTAATAAACGATATTTGGACCACGACAAACTTAAACGGAAGCAGTAAGGCGCGTTTAACGGGTTTGTGTGGTATTCGCCATAGTTTAATGACGTTGCTTGATGCTGAACAAGAAGATAAACCTGTAAATGAATTGGGCTCAATGAGAGAGCAGCTTAATTACCGATATGATCGTTTTGTTAATGATTTCGGATTTATTCATGATGCTTCAAATCAAAGAGTGGCTAAACTAGATCCAACTAATTACAACCTCTTATCACTAGAGCTTAATTATTCAGCCGGACTCACCAAAGCGGCGGCTAAAAAACTTGGCCTTACAGCAGTTAACCCATCAGCCAAAAAAGCAGAGATATTTTCTCAACGTATTTTAACACCTTGGGCGCCTCCGACTCACGCAAGCTCAATTGATGATGCTCTAATCGCATCAGTCAATGTCTACGGTCGCGTTGATACTTTGTATTGTTCAACGTTATTGAATATCAGCGAGCTTGAATTTATCAATCGTGCGAATGGTGACTTGATATTTAAAGATAGCGGCACATGGGTTACACGAAATGTTTACCTATCCGGTGATGTAAAAACTAAATTGTCCAACGTCCACCAGCTTGGTTTAGATAGTGACACCCAAACCTTGTATATCGATGCATTAAATACGGTGATCCCACTTGATATTTCATTTGAAAACATCAAGGTCAATCTAGGTGCGTCTTGGGTTCCGGCGAACGTGTATCAGGAATTTGTTACTATTTTGTGTGAAGGGAAAGAGGGCCGATATACTGAGATTGATTTCATGTATGCTGCAAACCAATGGCAAATCAACCTAACATGCTTACCATATCAGTTGGAGACTCGACTTGGTTCGAACTCAGCTTATCGCTTTAGCAAATTGTTTGAATGTTTGATGAATGGTAAAAGCACTACCGTAACCACTAAAGATGAAAATGGTCATCGGGTTATCAATAAACAAGCAACACTCGAAAATGAAATAAATGCAGAAAAAATTATCGGTGAATGGGATGCTTTTTTACTTGAAAGAATTGATATTCAAGAAAAACTTTCTACAACATTTAACGAGAAATTTAATCGCTTTGTTCAGTTGAAAGCCGATGGTAAAACAATTTCGCTGCCAAATTCGAATCAAGCAATCCAGCTTAGAGAGCATCAATTGAATACGGTATATCGTGGCGTAACAGAAGGTAAGTTGCTTTTAGCTCATGAAGTAGGGGCGGGTAAAACATTAACCTTAAGTGCCATTATGAACACATTATTAAGATTGGGCCTTAAGCAACGTATTATGTGCGTTGTTCCAAACCACCTAACTAACCAATTTGCAGCGGAATATTTACAACTTTTCCCGCAAGATATTATTACGGTTTTAGATCCCGAAGATTTAAGCCCAACAACACGCCATGCGACGTTGTTACGATTAAAGACAGGCGCTAAATTGGTTATCTGTCCTGAATCATCATTTGCAGCCATTCCAGCTGATGAAGAAATAGAAAAGTCTGTTATTGAGGAAGAAGTAACCAAACTTGATAACGCGCTTTATCAAATGAAGAGCAAGGGCGACGCTAGATTTTCAGTTAAATCAATTGAGAATAAAAAGGCCAAATTAAAAGCACGCTTACAGGAATTAGCTCAAGATAATCGTAAAAAAGGCTTTAGCATTACTGAGCTGGGAATTGATGCTCTTGTTCTTGACGAAGCGCATTATGCTAAAAATCTTCAATATGAATCAACACGTTTAAATAATGTTCGGGGTTGCGGCAATCCAACAGGTTCAAAACGTTCGTTTGATTGGTATTTAAAAATCAGAACATTAAGAAGAAACAACCATGAAAATGGTAACAACCTTGGCGTATATTTCGCCACAGGTACGCCCATTTCAAATACTCTTCTTGAATGTTACACCTTTTTAAAATTCTTAAATGAAGGCCTTCTCGAATCTCAGGATATTAATTCAATTGATGATTTTGTGTCATCATTTGCACTGGTCAGCAGTGATTTTGAGATCCAGGCAACAGGCAAAGGTTTTAAAACAGTGACCCGCTTGCGCGAATTTCGTAATTTAACCGTACTTCAAAGCCTATGGGGTTCTATTGCGGATAGCGTAAATGAAAAAGAGCTTTCTCAATTTTTACCAAAGATTTGTTTTAATGGTAAAAATTATTCTGCCATTCCACCAATGACGGGTGGTAAACCACGACAAATCGTTGTCGAAGCAACGGATGCGCAGATAAATTATACAAATCAGCTCGTTTCAAGAGCAAAAGATTTTAAAGCGAGTCCGATTAACAATGACAACATGTTATTGATTATGTCTGAGGCCAAGAAAGCGAGCGTTGATATGCGCCTTCTTGATAAGAATATTTCGCGGGACGAGTCAGGCTTAAAAATCCCTACTTGTATACAAATTACTGCGGATAAATACCACGCAACTACCAATGAACGCGGGGTGCAAATTATTTTTGTTGATATCGGCGTACCTTCAAAAGAGGGTAAGCATTCCGTTTATGACGATATAAAAAAAGGTTTAATCACTAAAGGCGTGAGTGCAGATCAGATTGTGTTTGCACAATCATTTAAAACACCTAAAGCACGTGCTGAATTGTACTCAAAACTTAATGCTGGGGTAATAAGGGTTATCATTGCTTCCACCAATACCCTAGGGTGTGGCGCTAACATCAATCAACGATTGGTAGGCATGACAATTCTAGATGCACCATTTAGACCAGCAGATCTAAAACAGCGCATTGGTAGGGCGGTTCGCCAAGGTAATTTACTTTATCAAGCAAGACCTGACTCGTTTAGTTTGGATGTTAATTTTATTGCAACAAAAAACAGCTTGGACAGCTTTTTGTTTCAATGTTTACAGAATAAACAATCGTTTATTGACAGCTTTAATTCGTCTAGAAATATAGAAAATATCGTAACAGACTTATCAAATGCTGAAATCACATTTGCTGAACTCAAAGCAGAAACAAGTGGATCTCCTTTGGTATTAGAGTTTGTTAGTTTAACTAAAACGATCCAGAGATTAGAAGCTAAACGTCATGCTTTTATACGTAATCAACGCGAAGCTAAGCTGGATATTGAACGTATTAAATCGCAATTGGCGAGTAACAAAAACTATTTAGCGGCTATAAAAGCAGATAAGGCAAGCGGTTTACATGTTCCTCAAGTTGCTGATGCATTTAGTTACATCAATGCTCATGGCGCTGAATTTGTATCGCTTCATGAAGCGTCAAGCGACATAGCTAACTATGTCGTTCCTATGGCTGAATCTATTTGCTTGGGCTTTTATCAGAACCAAAAAATTAAACTCGGTTATTTCGCCGGATACCAATTATCCATTAGCTCTATTGGTACCAAAATCAACTTGTGTGTTGCAGACAGTATTGTTTATCAATTTAAGCTAGACCTCAGCAAAACCGCTGGCTTAGGCTTACAAATACTAAATACCGTCAATAATTTTATTAGAAATTATGATAAGCATATTCAACGTTATTTGGCTGATATTCGCCATGGCATAGCAACTAAAGAAGTAGCTGAAATAGCAATATCATCTACATTTACAGAAATTGACCAACTAATCGAATGCAAACAAAGAATAATTGAGTTGAAAACTCTACTAAGCGAGCTTGAAAAAGAAGGTAATGCTGATACATCAAGCGTTACAAATAATATTCAAAGTTCTATTGCGGCTTAATTGGTTGATAAAAATGAATCTCTGTCATTTTGTTGCGCAAGTGAAAGATGTTGTCAAAAACTCAGAGCTTCAATTGATTAGTCGTGGTGGCTTATATTTTGTCACCATGGCTTTTCAGGGTGAAGTAAGATGTCTGCTTAACGGTAGTCAATCATTGTTAACTGCATTGTCAATTATTCAAACAATTGCATCAGACCCGTTTTCAGAGTTCACCATTATTAAGCAGTTAGATGTTCAATTACCCAGAAATTCAAAAGAACGCTCATTTAAACGGCCAGATTGGTTGGACTGCATTGTGATCGGTGTTCATCAAAATAGCTATCAGCTGGCTATTGCTGAAGATGGTGCTTACGAACTAAGTAAGGCAACACAATTAGATGGTAAATATTCTACAACGTTAAGCGGCATAAAGTTGTTTGATGCTGTAAAGGCTGACCCCTTAACTCGCACAATAAAGTTCTGTTAGCCTTAAATATTCTGAGTATGTCGTCAATACAGTTTGAAATGAAATAGTTGTGATTACATCGGTTGTTCATTTGTTCACGTTTAATTTTCAGATTTTTTCTACAACACTTAACGTGACCGTTCACCAATAATATTCTGTGAAACTTAATAGTATCGCTGTTGGCTTTTCATTCGGGTAGGTTGTCGTTCTAAATATTCAAATACACAGAAGAACCCTGAAAGTCACAGCCTTACTACAGTTGTAAAAGCGGGCTTTTTCGATGACACCTAATCGACCTCGTTACAACACCCTCTATGCTAAATTCATCGCATTTGTGAATGGGTACAGGTTGGTTTTTATCGTTAGATGATATGAGAACTTTGTTTTTTAAATCCAGAATTTTACAAACAAACTCACCATTAAAATTGGCAACTACAATATCACCCGTCTGTGCTGTGACCTGTCTATCTATAATCAATATGTCTCCATCAAAAATACCAGAGCCAATCATCGATTCTCCTTGCGCAACACCTATGAATGTTGCACTAGGATGTTCAACCAATAAATCGTCAAAGCTTAAAGCCTTCTGGATATACCCGTTTGCCGGTGACTCAAAACCAGTTATTCCTGCACTTATCGAACTTATAATGATGTTCATACCACTACCACTGTATATAAAAACAGTATAATAGCATTCATTCAATAAGTTTCAATATTTTGCTTTGTACAAACGAAGATGTCTTTCGCTAGCGCGTTTTATGTCTCGTGTTGAAGTGTTTGTACTTTAATACGAAGATATGGGAACACAAATAATGAATTTACCTGCGAGTTATTACATTGACCAGGAAACGATGTTGGGTATTGAAAAATTTTGTAAACAGGAAGAGCGCTCAGTCTTGTTGGCCAGAGTTATACATAAAATTATGATGTCGATTTTTAGTAAACAGACTTTGGCGTCGTTAGATAAAAAATTTTTAGAGAATGGGTTTAGTGTCAAACTTCAGATAGAACAAATTAGTCATATCGCTGTTCGTGAGCTATTGGGACGTGATGTGGTTAATGCACTTGATGATCAACTTTTAAGTGACGCATGGAAAAAGTTATACTCAGCTGGTGTTTGTCCTACAAACATTCAAACTAGTCATTAATGTAGATTTTTATTAAGAATGAATTTTTTAGATTTGGCTATACAGCTTCAATCTCTATACTCAATATTCATAAGCGCATTGTCGTTTATGTTTATTGTTTTTATACGTAACCAGCTTGCTAAAATATCTAATGAGATTTTTTATAAGTCCATTGGTGTTGTCGGCATCCCGGTTCATGAGTTATCGCATTTTATTGCGTGTCTAGCTTGTATGCCTTTTGGTTACAGGGTTCAACAGCTACAGCTTTACAAACCTTCAGATCAAGATACGGTCGGATATTTGCTTTATAACTATAAAAAATCGCTGTTCTCACCCATTTGTAACCTGGTGATTGGTATAGCACCTCTGTTTGGTGGGACCTTTGCGTTTATCTTAGTTACAAAATGGCTTATGCCAGACGTGTTTGATTATTTCGCATCTTCTACTATTGTTGCAAACGCGCTTAACAACGATTTGAGCGCTCTTTATCATAATCTAGTTCATCTGCTTGGTTTAATTGCTTTTAGCTCTACAGGCTTTATTCAGACGCTTTGCTGGCTATTTCTAAGTTACTCTTTGATTGTATTTTCAGTGCCAAGTAAAGCAGATTTATCTCAAAGTAAGTTAGGTATTTTGTATCTGATCATATTTACATTGTTTTTATCAATGTTGTTACCAGCTGCTTATGTAGATTTGGTGGAGTTTATCATTCAGTTTAATGCATTTTATGTAGCCATAGCATTTCTACATGCAATGCTTTATTTGGTTACTTTAAGCTATTGCTATTCGATGGACGTGTTGAGGGTTCGTTAGTTTTTCTTGTAAGATATTTAATAGAAACCCTTATAAAGATCTATAAAGTATATACAAGATATAAGAGCTATAAAGATCTATAGGGAAGCCACTTAACAACTGTTTTTACCTTTTAAATCATTGCCTTAGTAGCAACATAAAAATGTAACGCTAACATTTTTATGTCTTTTCGGATCGTTTTCTTGTTATTAGAGATCATTTAATTGTTATTGGAGATCATTTACCTGTCTTTGAGGATCATTAAGTTGTCATTTGAGATCATTTTTTTGTTGCTACTTATCCGCAAGGTTAATAAATAAGCGATTTGCTCATATATTGTTCGTAAATACGCTGTAAATTACATTTTTTTGTTATTAGTGAACATATATTTGTTATTTGGGATACGTTAATCTGTCATTCTCTTGTTTTAGAACCTTTTATCCATGTTGACCAAACGTTTTTGGATCATTTATTTGTCTAGCTTAAGATCATAAATTTGTCTTTTGACGTGCATAATTTTGTTGCTCTAAAGAACATTATCTTGTCAATAAATACATCTTAGTATTTGGATTTAGACTTGGCTTTCATTTGTTTAATTTTTTCTAGAAACTTCTCTTTTTCTTCCTTGGCTTTTTGTTCTGGATCTATCACTAATGCAGCTTCACGCTGGTTAATTGTTTCATAAATCTCTGATGCAGTAAGGGTGTCCTCGAACGTTGTATAGGCCTCCGCAAGTAAATACAATTCTTCTATTGTTAGTTTCGTATTTTTAAGCGCTACTTTAGTCTCAAGCTCTCTAATTGTATCTTTAGCGGTATTTTCGTCCATCGATACTTTTCTATCAATCCACTTATAATGAAACCTTACTCC
>NZ_JACJFI010000570.1 GCF_014164505.1 Shewanella sp. SG41-4
TGCTATGGGGCACTATCGCACAGAAATGCTGACCAACAGAAGTAAACAATGGTGCGATGAGCATCTAATAATGCCTGATAAAGCTATTATAGTTAATGCAATTTATGAACGCGTGGTTCCACAATTTCATTTGCTTGAAAATGCAGACGAATTAAAAAGCCACCCTTTGTTATGCATTGATAGTCAGGCACATTATTATCAATTAATTAGCTCAATGAAGAACAGTCAGGTTTCAGATTTCGGTGGGTTTGATTCTCAGACCTCTGGGATAGTTCAAGCTCTTAATCATAGTAGATTGGATTTCCTGTCAAATATCCAGTTCGATCAAATGATTGCAATTCGTCAGTCTAATGAAAATATAGAGTTTAGAAAGCAGTTAAGAGAGCTTGTAAATAGCTTACCATTCACCCACATTTGTGACTTGAATTATGTCTCTGGTGAAGTTTGTTCATATATCGAATCTTTAATCTCTCAGCATCATAAAGATATAGAGAAAATTAAAGCCAAGTATAAAGCTAAACATAAGCAAACTGCTTTTATTGGAACCGCAAGTCTTTCTGTAGCTATATTTCCAGTTCTAGCGCCATTCATGACAGGTGTAGGTTTAATGGCTACTGGTGGGAAATACATCAACGATAAGCTTGAGGAAAGGAATGAACTCAAGCAAGCTTCTCACTCTCTGATGGGAGTTATATCATTGGCTAAATCGAAATAAAAAATATAATCGGTTAACTTGTAGTGGCATAGTTATTTTGGCCACTACAGAAAGAATCCTTAATTAGATTAGAAGCTATTGAGTTAGCATCAGTTTTGCTTTAAGGAATGTCAGCTTAATTTCGTCACTCTTGTTGAAGTTAAACTTACCGTCAGTAACAGCGTTGAATCGTTCAAAGTAGTAGTCGAGCATGGGATCGTATCTACCAGAGTGTACCCAGCTATAGAACTTCGGCAGTTCATAGTTTAACTCCCCGCTAAGGTCTGATCTAACTCTAAAATCAGAGTCGTTTTTTAAATCAACGATGTTCATTGCTTGAAGATTTGTCTTGATCTCTTCAACGAGTGGTATAAGAGAGTTTTTGTAACTATCAACCATAGGCACAAGGGCAGGATCGGTGACTTCTGCTTCGAAAATCATAATCAGATCATCAATCTCACTATTATAATAATCGTTATCTAATCGCTTTTCTGATTCAGATCTAAGAACATAGAGCTGTTCAAGCAGATCAGCTTTAGTTTCAATAGGTTGTTTTGAAAGCTTTTTCTGATAGTCAATGAACAAGCTTTCAATCTTTTCTGTAATTAAATCAAGATAGTCATATCGAGTTGTGAGAAATTCCAATAGTTCATTTATATTCAGGTGTAGCGCTAAATCTTCTTCATTTACATCTCTGCTGTATAAATGAACAGTTAAATCGCCAGTGTTGAAATGGCTGTCAAACGGCCAACTTGCAAAGCGTTTTGAGTTTGATTGATTTAATGATACAGGGTGAGCACCGAAGCAAGCTCTGATTGTCTTGAAGTAATTATTATCATCTTCATTAGGGAAT
>NZ_JACJFI010000571.1 GCF_014164505.1 Shewanella sp. SG41-4
CAAGCTGGGTGAGCTTTTGCTGCTGATTAACAGCAACAACCGATAAATCTAAATTTGCCCGATAAAAACCAGTTTGTACCACCTGTTGTGGTGACAAACCAAAACGCTTGGCCATATCCAATTTTACTTGCTCTGTTGCCGTAGCGGTTAATAACAAACTTTGAGGGATAGAAAATTCTTGGCAATATTGTGGAATTTTTAAATAATCAGGCCTAAAATTGTGTCCCCATTCAGATATACAATGCGCTTCGTCAACCACCAGCAACGAAATCGGTACTGACTTAAGAAATTGCCTAAATCGCTCATTTTTAAAACGCTCGACCGACACCATCAAGATTCGCGTGCGTTGTTCTCTTACATCACGCATAACTTGTTGCGTTTGTTCATAAGTTAAACTTGAATCAATACTCGCGGCGGCAATACCTTTACTCGCTAAAAATGCTAACTGATCTTTCATTAAAGCCAATAACGGTGAAATAACTAAGGTCAGATTGGGTAATTGTTGGGCACAATACTGATAACACAAAGATTTACCAGACCCGGTAGGAAATATTGCTAACGCTGAATGACCGGCCAAAATGGTTCCTATAACCGCTTGTTGGCCTTCTCTGAACTCATTGAAACCAAATTGTTGCTGTAACAATTGGTGTAGCGTCTGTTGATCAAAAATAGTTGCAGCGGCTTCAGACGTTTCTGCGCCAATATATGTTGAGGGAGTCATAAAAAATCCTGTTATTAACCCCAAACAACATAGGATTATACAATAATCGATAAAACGTTGAGCCTTAGCAATATTGAATATCTAAGGCATTGTCTAAAGTGCTATGCATAAATCTAAACTACATAAGCTACATTTACCGTTTACGGGCAATATATTGATTAATCAATTGGGTCAATTTATCTTCAAAGTGCTCTTCTATTTCATCAAGGTTTTGTTCAAAAGAATGAATAAACTTAACGGCTTTCTCACGAGACAACACCTTGCCTGCAAGGCTGTATTGAATTTCTATTAAGCTTTTGTCTAAGCGTGGCGCAAGAAACCAATGACACACATCGGCATTTAAATTCACCAATGCTCGTTCGGCTACTTGGCAAAAAGTGTTGATATGTTCTGCACCATCAGGTCCTAAACAACCGGGTTCAAGACGGCACAATACCACTAATTTTTTAGTATTGATTTCTCTAGCACTGTTTATCAACTCTTCCATAATGTGTACGAAACGGTCCTTAATAAGATTTTGGATATTAAAATTTTATCGATGCAAAGATTGAAACCACATCACGATAACTAAAACCATTGGCGTTCAGTTAGCATCTCGTAATTCAGCACAATATGCAACCGTTTAGCGGCATCTAATCAAAATTCTAGCGGCTTAAATCGTTCATTTACTGCACTCATGACTGCCTTGTAAAGCTTGTTTAAAAGCATCTATAAACTCAGAAATAGGCGTTAAGGTTTCTTTTGCTCGACGGTTCCGGCCAAGCAACGAAGATTCTACAAATAAGTCAAACCAAGTTGATAATGCTAAACCATTTTGAGG
>NZ_JACJFI010000572.1 GCF_014164505.1 Shewanella sp. SG41-4
CAGATTTAAAATGAAAATGTTACCACCGGTAGCATTTTCACCCTTGTTCCAAGAAGGGGATAATGAATCTGCTGAAGAATTAGCTGATGATATTTTGAGTAATTTGTATGATGAAGTGGCAAAGATGGCGAGTGATATTTATGACAAATCATTCTTTGTAGCTGATGCAAACGGACGTAAAGTAGCAAGAACCAAAGCTAACAGAAGGATAAAAGACTCCTTTAAGCGCTTAATCCAAAAGCTAGAAGGGTTATCTTTTCTTGATAGTAATATCGAGAAGGTGGTATCTCAAACAAACGTGGTACTTGATTCAATGCCTTTAACTGGTTGGATTGAAGGTGCCAATTTGTCAAATTTAGCTAGATGGACCTTGGTAATGTCGAATCCCGATATGCTTCGTAATCATGCTTCTGATAGCTTTACATTAGAGGTTGAACCTGAAGTTATTGAAGATGATTTTGGCATTCTTGGGGAAACTGAATCTTCAAATTTAGATGAAGATTTGAGTGTTTTTGAGACTGAGATCCAACAAGTCAATAGTCCTGAAGTAGTTACCGAAGTAGCCACGTCATTTGGAATTGATGATTTAAACCAAGAGCCCGACCAATTAGGTTTCGGTCTTGGATTTTAACCAACCCCATAGGGAGGACACATATCCCTATGGGATTTGTGTCCTCTAAACAAGAGTCTGGAGGACACAATGTCAAAATCTAACAAAACAAAACTTCTTAGGAAGTATAAAAATTTAAGCCGCGTGCTTACAGCACAAAGTAACATTGAAATAACTTTTAGTGGTACACAGGCTTATCATATTGCGGGACGAATTAATTTGCCGGTTGGCGATTTTAGTGATGATGATTTTATCGCTATGTCTATGGGTTTTTGTGATCATGAGCTTGGCCATGAAAACTATACCGATAACAATTGGTATCAACTTGCTAATAATAAAAGTTCGTATCTAAAAGATCTGCTCAACGCGTTAGATGATTTTCATCAAGAACGTAGATTGATGAATGATTTCCGTGGTACAAAAATATCGTTAAGAAAGCTCGTTGAACTTTGTAAAGTAAAAGGGCTTTTTTGCGTATTACAAGACGATGCACCTTTGCCTGCTTATATCCAAGCCTGGGTATTGTATAAGGCCAGAAGCCATTTAGGTCAGCCATTATCAGATTTTTTCAATGAAACTGATAACCAAGTGTTACTTAAATTTGGACAAGGATTTTATGACAATATTCATTCTTTATTAACCCCTCAAGTATTAGACAGCTTAGTAACAACAGAATATTGTTATGAAACTGCAGATAAGATATTTGAGTTGTTAGTGGAATGGTTAACAAAGTTCTGGTCATGGAACAGTCGTTTTAGTGGGTTTTTTAACTTTGAAATGACACCTCTTAAGTTATTGTATATTAGACAAATTGAACTTAACGGAATATCAACTTTCTCGTTAGACAGTGGTAAGCTTATTAATCCTCCTTCTGAATGTTCTGCTGCCATGCTTTCAATTTCAGAAATTAATTTCTGATGAAAAT
>NZ_JACJFI010000573.1 GCF_014164505.1 Shewanella sp. SG41-4
TTCATGGTAAAGCTCATATTTAGTTGTAATCGGTTCACTGGCCCACATCAGGATTTTGAATCAGTGCGATTTATCGAACAAGGGAAGTGTGGATCATCAAATTATGGAGTAGTCTCGTATTGACTACTTCCTATCTCTTGAACAGATCTTATAGCACCTTACCTGCAGCCAACATTTCTTTAACTGACCGATAGCCAAACACTTGCGCCTGCAATGTGTCACAGCCTTCCCAAATCGTTGACCAGCTCGCTACACCAGTGCGTTTGGTGTCCGTAAAGCCACCTAACTTAGCTAACTATTACTTTAGAAAAACTGGGTGATACAGTTCGGCAGCAATTTAAAAAGAAGTTGGCTGAAATCCTGAAAAATCCTCGTGTCGAGGCCAACTGATTACGAGAATTGCCAGACTGTTAATTTATGGCATTTTTTAGGGGCGGGGATGCAAACAAGAGATTATTAGTGATTATTTGGAATTATTGCTTGCGGCCACTAAAGTCGTGGGTCTTCTAGCCACACCCGACTCATAAGGTTGAAAAGCAGGGCGGGCAGCCCTTCTATTTGATACAAACCATTAGGTTGTATTGTGATAATCAATTGGGGCTTTCTTCATTAAGGAGTAGCCGGTTTGCATACAGAAAGCCATTGTCTGGCATGCGGCAGCAATTTAATATTGGATAAATTATGCCTGTCAAAAATATTAAAAGAACCGCACCTGCAACTAAATATTATAAAAATACCTCTTTCGAAACCTTAGCTGTTAGTTGGTTTACATATGATGGTTGGGAAGTTTTTACTCCCGTTATTGATCATGATATGAAGACCGATTTACTTATCAGTGATGGATTTAATTATTATCGTATTCAAATCAAGACGGTTGAAACAAATGATGAGAATTTCCACGTAGAAAATAAATGGGGTAACGCTGGAATTGACTTTGTTATCTATTTTTCTAAGAGTGCTAACTGGGGGTATATCATGAAACCCTTTAGGCAGAAAAAAATGGCGTTAAGTGCAGCAGGACATATTAGATTTCACCAACATGCTAAACCATTCATCAAAGCGTTTAATGATATTTGAATAGCAACTATCTGGGACTAACGGTTCCAGCCAGGGTGAAGTTTTTCTGCTTGCGTGCTAATGCACTGTTTACTGTAGCGACTATGGCTTGATTTCCATAGCCGTCATAACAGCTTCATTTAGTGTAATTAGCCTTCGTCTGACAAACGCCGCAGTCGCACCGTCGCGATTTGATCCCAAGTCGTACTTGGGTAGCTGGCAACCAAATCGCGATTAATGTCTAGCCATTGCTCATCGGTTATCACATCAAGGCCAATGGCCGCAAGATACGCTTTACCAACGACAACAAATTGCGTCTTATAGGGCAGTAAATAGCTATCTGACTGTTGTTCTGTAACCGTCTAGCGAACCACACCTACTGTTTAAAATTCCAGGGTAACAAGCTATCGATATTGGGTTCTGGTTTACACAGTTCATCAAGGCAAACCATGATGTAATCAAATGGGATTAGACCATT
>NZ_JACJFI010000574.1 GCF_014164505.1 Shewanella sp. SG41-4
ACCTGACCAATAATTTATACTCATAACTTGCTTTCGAGTTTTTAAGTATTTTTTACCCTTGGTCTTTTGAACACTTAATTTAATTGGGTTAGTAGGTACAAAAAAGTCCGAATCAGGATTACCGACATTGATAGCTACGAGATGTTCGAAAAATAATGAAATCTCTCTCATTACATCTTTGATCCCATTGTCATTGTCTGTAGTTATTTTTCTTCGAGTTAAGTCAAATGAGAAAACAAACTCTTCAAGTGGAACTGGATATACTGCATCCGATGCAATACCTGACTGGTAATCAAAAATTGAACTTCTCTGAACAAAAATTGCTGATATAAAATCCTTTGGCAAATTAGGATACTTAATGTGTTCAGAACCAAATTTTGAAAAAAAAGAAGGGAGATAACTAAAAAGATAAATATTGAATACTGCCAATCGATTTTGGGAAACCTTTTTTGTACTACTCTCGACTTTACGTTCTAAAAAGTCGATTTGTGCTAGCTTCCATACTGTTTTATGGTCTTGATTCTGATTAATATTAGATGAAATAAAGTCTGCTAAAACAATACCATCAGAATTCCAATACGGATATGACAAAATTTTAGTACTATCGTTTTTTGAATACCTAACATATTCTGAATGAGAATATTGAGTATGATTTCTGTTGTAATTTATTTTCCCAAGTAATTTTTTTGCTAGAGCTCTGTCACCTGAAAGATAAACACTTTCTGTATGACTATTATCTTCCTTTGGATTAGTTCGATGAGAGGTAGTAAAGTTTTTAAATTGATTTTCAATTTCAGGATCATTATTGTACTTAGCTATCACACTTATAATAGATGATATAGTGATCGCAGGGAGCTCAGGGGTAGATCTATAATCCGAATAAAAATCAGCCCAGTGTTCAAACTTAAAATCGGATAACTTTCTCACGCCCTGAGTTAAACATGCCCTTGCTAAAGTTTGATAAGCAGCAACTCGTGTTTTGTATGCTAATTCAGTATTTGCAGCATCAAGAAGTCTCACAGGTAATTGATCCGAATGTGACTTGACCCTCGCATCTGTGCTCAATATAAGGGCTTGCAAGACTGATTCAGGATAAACATCATCGTAGATAATAACAGTGTCAAATTGCTTTTGAGAGTGAATACTCACTTTAAATAAAGCATTCAAAGTTAATACGCCATTAGATGCTAGTTTGACTAAAACGAGTCTAATATAATTAGCAAGCTTTGATATTTGAGCTCTCGTTTGTTTGCTTGCATTATGACGACTGTAAAGATCGAGTACATTTTTACCAGCTATAGAATCTATGGTTTTCTCGTCCATTAAACCCTGTTCAAGCATTTCAAGATGCAATAAAAGTTCACCCCTTGAATAAGCGCAGTCAAGAGGTATAAAAAACACTGTTGAAGAAATAGAATTGGAGCTGCTTTTGAGATAATCTGGTAATTCGTGGATAAATTTCGAGCATTGCTTATACAACTCCACTTCATCTATGATATTTAGCTTCATGAACGTCCCTCAATTAGCAC
>NZ_JACJFI010000575.1 GCF_014164505.1 Shewanella sp. SG41-4
TGAAAATAGTCGCTTAATTCTTGAAGTTGAACATAAACTCATTGATGGCACAACAAAACGACATTGCCAAATTATTTCCCGAGGTGACAACTATCGCTTACAGCGATGTTTTATTGCTGAATCTTACGACACTATCTCACACCTATTTTGGGATAAAAGCACAGAAACAGGGGCAAAACCGGAATATGTTCCAGGTCGGCAATTGCTGGCTTCACTTAAGAAAATTAACAATACTGCCAAACAGGTCAGTCAAGTCGAACAGTTAACCAAAGAATTGTATTCCGTGGATGTGCTTCGTCCTAATTCGTGTCCATATGTGTTATTTCCTTTGCGTGACATTAGTTCTAACGCGGTAGACTCACTACGTGCTTTGGTGAAAATGTTGTTCAATCAAGACAGTCGTTCGTTACGATTGATGACGGCTACTGCAATAGAGGGCCGTGATGACGGTGGTCAGTTGTTAGAAGTGGACATTTCTGAAATTATCAATGAGCAAAAGGTTTTAAAAAAGCGCAAAAGTGCTTTGGAGGAGTTGCGACAAGCCCAACCCAAATATGAAGCTCTGAAGACTCAGTACCAAAATATACTTAATGAAAAATCAGCAGCGACGTCGTTTGCACAATTATGGGTCAACACCCAAGCATACAAACAAACGATCGAACGTCAATTACTAGATAGCTCGCACGCCATTAATGAGGCCGACGCACACTTGAAAGACCAGAAAAATTCTTTGGTCGATCTAAATACGAAATGCAAGATCCATCAGCACCGCTTGAAGGAACTGAATGAGCTTATTGATAAGGCGAAAAAGACGTTAGCCACCAATGACCGTATTACTACGGGATACCCTGGTAAATGTCATCAAGAAATTGTGGACATTTACTCAGAAGATCTCGAAGCAGAAAAACAGATGCTGAAGCACTACACAGACGCTCAACAACGGCAGTCTCGGTTGCAAGAGTTGGACATTAAAATTACCGACCATGAAGCGAAGTTAGACAAAATAAACCGACGGCAGAGCAATAAAGCATTAAGTTTACGTACCCAATTGACAGAAGCGGCTTGGCGTAAACTATATTCAATAAACAGTGTATTAGCGAATGCTAATCCGGGGAGAGAACTAAATAACGATGAATTTACAGCATTAGATGACGCAATGGCTCTCTTTAACCCCAAAGACAGTGAACTGCATTTCTTTGACGAAAAAATACCGTTTCTGTCGGAAATGCCAGAAGATGATATCGATAGGTGGATTACTAGCGTAGAGGACTCTTTATCTTTACTAGTTAAAGAACGCCGTCAACTTCAGTCTTTGAACAAAAATCTAACGCTGCATGACCAGAAAAAAATTGGTGATATGAAGCGAAACATTGAAGAAGGTGAGCGCGAACTTAAAATCCTCAGAAACGCCAGTCACGTAGAATATCAACTGGAAAAAGATACGCAAGAGTATGAGGATAAACAAGCTCAACTCAGTGATGTACAGCGTCAGTGTGATCAGCGCAAAGGCACT
>NZ_JACJFI010000576.1 GCF_014164505.1 Shewanella sp. SG41-4
AAAATCCGTCTTTCTAAAACAATGACTTCCGCATGTTCATTAAATAACATCACCACTTGGCTTTTTTGATTGGTTATTTCGCTGTAGTGAGGGTTGGCATTAGCGATGTCTTTAAACTCATCCCCTAAGTATTGTTTTGAGTTTTGAAAACCTAAAATAGACAATGCCTTAAGATCGTTAATTTGTTCAATCTGAAGGTTATTTCTTGATAAATAAAAAACGCTATTTTGATATTCAATCAAGCTTTGCGTGTAAAACAGTCCTTCAACATTATCAGGTGTATTGATCATGCAGTCAATTTTATTGGTTTTGACTAGGCGTTGTGCACGCAAATTAGGCGCATGAACAATTTCTTTTATGTTTATATTTTCACTGTCCAGAGCAGCTTTCAAAAGGTCATACTGCACGCCAGTATTTTCATCAGTAAAGAAATAAGGTGCAATACTGTTACTGGTAGAAAAACTAATGCTATCGATGACTGGAATCAATTTTTCATGGTAAGTTTGTGAGTGAAATTCGACTAATTCGTGTACATCATCGATTGGATCAACGGACGTGGCAATGGCGGGATAGCAAAGAATTAATAATAAGCTTAATAAAAAAATTGACCAATATTTCAATGTTTTATCCTCCTCTGGATAGCTTGCCAAGTATTAAGTCGCTCATCTTCCTTGTGTTGAATTAATGATGTTAATCACTAAAGTAAAGCATATTAATATCATTAGAGTGTCTTTTTGATAAGACAGTTTGTTTTAGTGTTAAACAATCAATGTATAAGTGTATTCCATACTCGTTTTACGCAGCCGTTAACTGAGCTCATTTGCTATTGCTTCTTGTTACGTATTTCCAATCGCTTACTTAAGCTTCTACTATCTTCTACTATCGGCACTGATGAATAATACTTGATTGATTTGTCGATAGATACTGGTTAAATTGATGATTCATGTTCATTTTTTCAATGGTTTTGTATCATTTTTAATGAATCGTATCAGCTGATTTATGTTTAATTGAATCAGACATATAAGATGTTTTGCCGGAGTTGTAACCACTATGCATTATCAAAATGACGATATTCGTATCGATGAAATAAAAGAATTGCTTCCACCCATTGCGATTCTAGAACGATTTCCGGCTACCGAACATGCATCAACAACTGTTTTCAATGCGCGTAATAGTATTCATCAAATTTTAGCCCGTAAAGATGATCGCTTATTGGTGGTTATTGGCCCGTGTTCAATTCACGATCCTGTAGCCGCCTTAGAGTATGGCCAGCGCTTAGTTAAATTGCGTGAACAGTATAAAGATCAGCTTGAAATTGTCATGCGAGTGTACTTTGAAAAACCGAGAACGACAGTCGGCTGGAAAGGGTTAATTAATGATCCATATATGGATAACAGTTTTCAATTAAATGATGGTTTACGGACCGCTCGTAAACTATTAGTCGATTTAAATGACTCTGGTATGCCAACGGCGGGTGAGTTTTTAGATATGATCACACCTCAATATGTAGCCG
>NZ_JACJFI010000577.1 GCF_014164505.1 Shewanella sp. SG41-4
CCCACATAATGACTTGTTTCGCCTTGCTCATTGTATATTGCGTCAATGGTCAGTTCCATTAAGAAGTAATTATCTTTACCTTTACTCGCTTCTATTTCACCGCTCCAACGACCTTGTTGCTTTAGCAAGTTTCTTATTTGTTCAGAATAACTGGCTGGATAACGACTGAAATTGAGAATTTCATCGACAAATTTTTCTTTTGTTGATTCGCTGAGTTCACAACAGGCATTATTGACTTCAACAAATTGATACTTCTCATTGAGGATAAACATTCCTTCAGAAATATTTTCAATCGCTCTAGCGAATAAACGAAGTTGTTCTTCTGCTTGTTTAATATTATTAATGTCTTTAATGGTGCCAGTCATTCGAAGCGGCACATCTTTCTGATCGCGTTCAACTATCTTGGCCCTGTCTAAGATCCAGATCCATTGTTGGTTTCGTGCTTTAACACGATAAGCAATTTCGAAGTGATCGGTTAGGGCATTGAAATGATCATTTAGCGCCTTTGTCACACGATCTCTATCGAGAGGGTGTATATTACTTTCTTCATCTGGATGACCCGAGCGCCGGCCGTCTTGAGGGAAGTCTAAAGAACCCCAAATATTAGAACGGTAGATTTTGCCGCTTTCAATATCCCAGTCCCACATTTCGTCGCCACTCCCCCATAGAGATAGCTTTAAACGCTCTTCACTTTGGGCTATTTGTTTTTGAATTTCTCGCCGGCGAATTATTACTTTAAAAGATAGAGTTATAAGGGTTAATATAAATAGGCTATATACCAATTTGGCTTCTAAAGATAACCACCAAGGAGGTGTAACTAATATTTTTATACTTTTAACATCAGTTTTTTTACCTGACAACCTATTCTCAGAATATAATTTAAAAGTATAATTTCCTGCTGATAAGTTTGTATAGGTTACACTGTTACTTCCTTTTGTAGATAACCAGTTTTTTTCTAAATCTTCTAAGTAATAAAAAAATTCAAAATTGTTATTATCTTTTCCCAATATGTTGAACTTTATTGTAAATGGATAGTCTGAATGTTTTAATGTTATTTCATCTAGATTATCTATAGGTTTTTTTAGAATGCTTGAACCAATGCTGACAGGGCTATTAAATAAAAGAAAATCTGTAAGTTTTATTGTGTCTGTAGAATTAATGGACATAGCGGCTAATATTTTATTCGGCTCTACTAAACTAAGCCCATCGGGCCCTCCAAATAATACAGACTTATTCATCACTAATAATGACTGAGTGTTGTAATCTTTTAAAACGCCATTGTCAATATTAAGAGTATGGGTGATAGCTGTCTCTGTATCAATAATATAGACTTCTCTATTTGATGATGCAACAAGCACGTTGTCAATAAAAGCCATTGAATATATAAGTTTTTTTCTATTAAATATCACCTTGGGTTTGGTGGTTGCATTGTTGTCCATCGAGTAAATAGCACTTCGAGTACCAAAATAAATTTTATTTTTATTAACAA
>NZ_JACJFI010000578.1 GCF_014164505.1 Shewanella sp. SG41-4
TCATAGGCCTCTTGGCTAAAACCTCGCTCTTTTGCTTTGTCGTACCACTCGTGACCTGCAGTAAACTCCCCTGTTGCGATATGAATAGCACCGAGCAAAGTGCATGGCCTGAAATTTAGAGGCGTCACGTTATGTGCTTCAAGGCCTAACTTAATAGCATCGCCATACAGGGCTAAGTCTCTACACACTCCACCATAGGTGGTTAACAAGGCAGATTTTAATTTCTTTTCTTTCTTAGGAATATTAAAAGGATATGATTCATCTAACGCTTTTTTAATTTTGCTCAGTTCTTCCGCCTTGCGATAGGCTGCGCTGGCATTAACCAGTTCCCAAGGTAAGCTTTTTTGCTTCCAATTTTGATAATGGTTGTGAGCGAGTTGAAGATGGTATTTTTTTTCAACCAGATCATTAGTGAAACTTTTATTATCTAGCCACTTTTTTTCATCCTGACTGATTTGCTTTTTCATTAGCTTATTTAGAAGAATATCCGCTTCAGAGTCTTTTGGAATATTTTTGATCCCAAAAGCAGGGAAATCTGAAAAGTGCTTTTTCCGTTCGATTTCGCGTTGTTCTTTTAACCTTAATTGCTCAGCTTTGTGTGCTTGTTCTTTCTCTTGTAATTCTTGACGTATCTTAACTTCAATAGCGTTAATTTGATCTTGGTATCGTCCTATCGCGTGCTGTATGACGGCTAAGCTAGCATCCTTGGATAGCTCTAGATTTGTATCGTTGAGCCTTTTTCTAATTGATATTTTAAGTTGAAGCCCTTTAAAGCTTATGTGCTTAATTTTTTCCTCTATCGTAATATCACCACTGATCGACCTGAAAATATTCAGCTCTTCAGTACCAAATGCAGCTGATATATTTTGCATATCATCAGCTGAAATGTGTAGAGGGTCATTCGTTGAATATTGAATTAAAAAGTCTATGAATTGACGGTACTTGGGATACTGTTCTGGTGGGAACATCTGTTTGATTTGTTTTATTTTTTTTTGCCGCAAGGTGTTTACATCAATTTCTTGATCCTTACTTTGTAATATCGCAGTCAGGTTATGCCGCGCCACAATGAGTTGCTGTTGTAAAATAGTTTGTTGTACACCAACCGCAACATTGCCTGGCTTGCTTTGACTCTTTGGCGTAACAATATCAATAATGTCTTTATTAGCTATTTTAGCGCGCACAATTTGGTTTGTAGTGAGTCTTTTTTTAATTTCAATTTCATTGGGCTTTACTTTATATTGTAATAAAATCAACTCCACAACGGCTTTATTAGACCCTTTGGGTAACTCAGATTGCTTTGCTGTAAGCCTGTTCTTATTTTCAATTTTAAGTTGAAGCGCATCAAGCATTAAACTGTTTAATTTGTCTGTAACACCAGCCTTAGCGATCACTGTCTTAAATAGCTGATGTGCTTTATCACCCAAAGCAATTGACAAAATTTCGATATCAGATTCAGTCACACCACTATCAACGCGACTAATCATTGT
>NZ_JACJFI010000579.1 GCF_014164505.1 Shewanella sp. SG41-4
GCTGGCAAAATTTTATTCAAGAATTTTGCCAGCAGGAAGAGGGGATCATGATGCAAATATCAATCTTACATCCGATAAAAATAGAAAAGTATTATTTCGATTTGAATTTAAAAGTCATGATCTCACAGAGCTTCTTGAAAAGGACGCCAACAAATGACTTATATCAATCATAAAGTATGGTTTATTGAACCAGAAATACCTCATATTCCTTATTTGTCACAACTACAACCTCCTTTAGGTGGAATAATTGATGGTCATAGTTCCGCAGTTACAATTGACGATAAAGACATTCGTTACATTGCTGACAGACTTAAAAATAAACAAAAAATTTCAGAGATTGAATGGTTGATCTTACTTCGTTCAGAGGAAAAATATCTATTATTAGATCACTCAGAGCAATCAATAATAGTAGCGATTGTTTGGACAAATTTATTACTAGATGAGCCGAGATTTCAACAGTTTTTATTAAAAATAATAGCTGGTTTTGCCCGAGGTTTTAGCTCAATGGCTGGCACTTTACTCAAAGCATTCCCAGCTAGAACTACTTCAAAACACCCCGAAAAAACAAAGCAATTATCAGAAATAGTTAAACACCTAATAAAAGGAGATTACCTCTCCGGTGCAAAGAAAATGTTAGATTCAAATACTGAAGTCGCTTTATGGTTTTCAAGTTACGGAGCTGATTCGGCTGGTGAGCATGTTGAAGCTATTTATACTCAGGCTGGTGCCGCTTTACCAATGTCGCCAGATTCTGAAGCTTTAGCTTGGTGGCTCACTTGTCAGCGCAATATAGAAGATAAACAGACATTAGCTCAATTAGAACTCTTACTGGCGAAAGTTAATTATGTTCAGCCTGGTTGTGAGTTTGATGAATGGATTCAAATACATTGTTTGCCTGATAATGCTGATACTTTTTGGTATCAATTAAGTGAGTTTGCACAACAAAAACTCAAAAGCTTCTACCATGTCACAACGTTTAAGTCCGTTAAAAAAATATTCGATGCACTTTGCGATACAAGCACAGATCCAAATTTAACAGAAACGCATGTTAGAAACTTAGCTGGCAGAACTTCATTCTGGGCAGATTACAGCGAGTCATTTGTACGAGTTCGTTTTCTCTTAACACAACGATCGAAAGAGTTACTCGCTAATAAAATGGATTTACGCCAAGAAAGAGTCACGATCATGGTGCCACACTATTCAAATGATGCCAGTGAGATTTGTATTTTTGAAATCGGTTCTTACATCTTCATAGAACGATTTCGAGGATCAGATTTCGACCTTGGTATCTTTCTAAAATCAGCCGCACTAGAAAAATTACTTTTTGATTCTGATGGTCTTGATGGCCGAGTCGTTGCGCAATTAACACCAGAGTGAGATGAAGATCATAAGGATTATTGGCAAAAGAGGTTAATTTCAGTTTTATCAAGCAAAGGTATTAAACCTTATCTAAATAATAAACTTGCCAGAAA
>NZ_JACJFI010000057.1 GCF_014164505.1 Shewanella sp. SG41-4
AAATGCTTTTGCTAAATGCTTTTGCTAAATGCTTTTGCTAAATGCTTTTGCAAAAATAGATAACAAGCGATACTTTTTAAATTTTGTTTAAACGAATTAGAGCATAGCTATTTTTTCTAGTTCAATGAAAGCACGCGCAGCTTATAAGTATAAGTGAGCATGCTTGAAGCAGAAATAGAGAACATAGCGCAGCTATAAAAGGATTGAAGATGCAGGTACTTATAATTGGTGGCGGCGGTCGTGAACATGCTCTAGCTTGGAAAGCGGCTCAGTCAGCTCAAGTAACAAAAGTGTTTGTTGCACCCGGTAATGCTGGTACGTCTTTAGAACCTAAGTTAGAAAACGTGGCTATTGATGTTGAACAAATTGATGCACTTGTCGCCTTTGCCAAAAATAACGCCATCGCAATTACCATCGTTGGCCCAGAAGTGCCATTATCACTGGGCGTAGTTGATGCGTTTAATGCTGCAGGCTTACCTATTTTTGGCCCAACTAAAGGCGCGGCGCAGCTTGAATCGTCAAAAGCCTTCACCAAAGACTTTTTAGCGCGCCACAACATTCCTACTGCTGACTACTCAAACTTCACTGAGATTGCGCCGGCTAAAGCTTATTCGGCAATATTAACCGCTAAAACGGGTTTCCCTGTCGTGATTAAAGCCGACGGTTTAGCAGCAGGTAAAGGTGTGATTATCGCAGCTAACCAAGTTGAAGCGGATGCCGCGATTGATGACATGCTCGCGGGTAATAAGTTTGGTGATGCCGGTTCACGCGTAGTGATTGAAGAGTTTTTAAAAGGTGAAGAAGCCAGTTTTATCGTAATGGTAGACGGCAAAAACATTCTTGCTATGGCCACCAGCCAAGACCATAAAGCTCGTGACAATGCTGACCAAGGTCCTAACACCGGCGGCATGGGTGCATACTCACCGGCTCCAGTGGTAACACAAGCAGTACACGACTGGACTATCGCCAACGTTATTCGTCCAACGGTTGACGGCATGGCGGCTGAAGGCAACGTTTATACTGGCTTTTTATACGCAGGCCTGATGATTTCTCCTGACGGTAGCGCCAAAGTACTTGAATACAACTGCCGTTTTGGTGATCCTGAAACCCAACCTATTATGATGCGTTTGCAGTCAGATATCGTTGAACTTTGTTTAGCCGCTACTCGTGGTGAGTTAGATAAAGTGACCGCAGACTTTGACCCTCGCGCAGCCGTCGGCGTGGTAATGGCCGCAGGTGGTTATCCTGACACTTACAACAAAGGTGACGTGATTGATGGCTTAACCCTTGGTGATACCAACGGTAAAGTGTTCCATGCGGGTACTAGCATGAAAGATGGCCATGTTGTCACTAACGGCGGCCGCGTATTGTGCGCCACCGCATTAGGCAACACAGTGACTGAAGCACAACAATCAGCTTATGCATTAGTAGATGCCATCCATTGGGATGACGTGTACTTCCGTACTGATATTGCTTATCGTGCTATTGCACGCGAGCAAGCTAAAAACTAATGTATTAATTAGTTTTGTTCGCCCGTAAAAAATCCCTGTGATGGCAACAACATCACAGGGATTTTTTATATCCGCTTGTAATGCTGAAGATTAATTACTGTTTACATTATCCATAACCCGCAATTTTTATGATTTAGATCACAAAAACGACTCTGTTCAAGGCGCAAGCTAGTAACTGGAAGGGAGTGTGATTACCTTTGCTGTTATTCAAACTCCTGCACTTTAGCTAACGTACTCGTAATGATTATTGGAGGATTAAATGAGAGTTAATACCAGCGACCTAATTTATCAAGGTGAAAAATCAGGCGTGCATAATTGGAATACCTTCTCGGGCACCTCTTTCTATTGGCATCCAGATTGGTTACATATTGCAGAAGATATGACAGGTCATAATGCCCTCGAAAAAATTGATATTCCTCAAGGTGGAGCCACTAAAACTGATGCAGAAAATGCCATCTTAAAACATTTAAATAAATAACTTGCTTAATATTGCCATTAATAGCCATAAACTGCGTATCTAGATCTATCAAATCTGCACGTTTTCATGAGGATATCTCTGGTCCCACCAGATATCCTCAACGGCTATTTATTCACATTAACCGACCTATTTGACATATATAACCACGCAAAGTAATTAACCAAGCATACTACTCAAAAACTGCAGCAATCTGCCCATCTATAAATTATTACTCAAGCCTAACAATGTTCGACTTAACAGGCATTTTTATGTCAGGATGTGCTTCTGTTACAAATAAGTTACTAACTTATTATAATAACACTTAGCCAACTCACACGAATGAGATATTGGTCAAAAATAATAACAACAAAGGAAGTAGTATGTCTCAATCGGCGTCGTTCAAACCGTCTTCATCGGAGCACAAGCAACCCAGCTTACTTGATGCTCTTATTCCCGTTTTTGCCCTTATTCTTATGCTCGCGGCAGCGGTTTATCTGTTTTCATCGGATAGCTCATCAGGCGCCAATCAAATCGCATTAGTGTTAGCGGCATGTATTGCAATGATCATCGGTTATAAAAATGGCTATAGCTGGAATCAAATGGAGCGAGGTATCGTCAAAAGTATTGGCGTTGCGACCGGTGCTTTATTGATTCTATTCAGTGTAGGTTCATTGATTGGTACGTGGATTTTAGCCGGTACAGTTCCGACGATGATTTATTATGGTATGCAAATCCTTAACCCAGACTACTTTTATACTGCCTGCTGTTTGTTGTGTGCGGTGGTTGCACTGAGTATTGGTAGCTCGTGGACCGTTGCAGGCACATTAGGTATTGCCTTAGTGGGTATTTCTTCTGCTATGGGATTAGATGTCAACATTACTGCCGGAGCCATCATCAGTGGCGCCTATTTTGGTGACAAAATGTCACCAATGTCAGACACCACCAACCTTGCACCAGCTGTCGCAGGTACTGATATTTTTAGCCATATTCGCCACATGACATGGACCACAGTACCCAGTATTATCATTGCCCTAATCGGTTTTACTTTTTTAGGCCTTACCGCAGAGGCTGTGCCAATTGAAAATCAACTCGTAGATACGTTGGCTTTATTGGATAAAACCTACAACCCAGGAATGCATTTATTGATCCCGTTATTAGTAGTGTTGTATTTAGCTAACCGCAAAATGCCCGCGTTTCCAACAGTCATATTAGGTACGTTAGCGGGCGCGGTATGCGCAGCATTATTTCAGTTTGATAACGTGATTGCCTTTGTACACGACGATACGTTAGTGCCAATGGTTGCGTTAGTGAAAGGCTTATGGATAGCTATGTTTGACGGCTATGTTGCTAACACTGGCGATGAAGTACTGGATAATTTGTTAAGTCGTGGTGGCATGAGCAGCATGGTAACAACGGTTTGGCTTATCCTGTGTGCGATGGCATTTGGCGGCGTGATGGAAGTTACCGGATTATTAAATCGTATTTTAGAAAGTATTCTTACCGTCGTCACCGGCACGGCCAGCTTGATTATAACCACTCTTGGTGTGTGTATTGGCGCTAACATTATTACTGCCGATCAATATATTGCCATTGTACTGCCAGGCAGAATGCTAAAGGTAGAATACACTCGCCGTAAGTTAGCGGCTGTTAATCTAAGCCGCGCGTTAGAAGACTCTGCAACCGTAACCAGCCCGTTAGTACCGTGGAATACTTGTGGTGCCTTTATGGCCAGCACACTTGGGGTAGCCACTATCGCTTACCTGCCCTACGCCTTCTTTAACTTAGTCTGTCCGTTTATCAGTGCATCTTATGCTTATTTCAACTTCAAAATTGAGCCATTAGACGAAACTAGAGTCAGCACAGGCGAAGTAGTCGGTTAATTAACAAGTCGTCTATTAACCTAGAAATGGGCGGTTAACCAAAACGATCTTTTAACCAACCATAATGATAATAACCCCATTGCCCAAGCCGTCTAGCTTGGGTGAAGGGGAAAGTCGGTAGCGGTTGCTGATACAAAGGCAAATTGGGCAAGGTTTCACCGGCAATACTTTGTGCTAAGCGATACGCAGCTTGGCTACTAAAAGACACTCCAGCACCGCAATATCCTAAGCTGTAACCCACGCCACCTTTACTGTACACATGGGGCATGTCATCCATGGCAGCAGCAATCCACCCAGTCCAGTTATAAGCAATCGCTTTATTGGTTAAGCTTGGAAAACACTTATTTAACGCCATTTTTAAACGCTCGCCGTAAATGGGATTCGCAGTATCTTTGCCCCACACCGCACCACGGCCACCAAACAATAAACGGTTGTCGGGTAATAAGCGGTAATAGTATTTTAAAATGCGGGTGTCCATGGTCACTTGATGAGTATGCAACCCCGCCTGTGCAAGCTCTTGAGCGGTAAGCGGCTCGGTGACAATCACATTGCTTAATATCGGCAAAAACTTATCGTCCATGCGCGGGTTAAACCGTTTAGGCGTATAAGCATTACCCGCCATAATCACTTTATTGGCAATCAGCTCACCTTTATTGGTAATTAAACGATGTTTACCGCCCTCTTCAATCCAATCTAATACGCAAGATTGCTCAGAAATAGTGATGCCTTCGGCTTGTACCATCGACTTATAACCTAATAACAATTTAAGCGGATTAAGTCCGAAACCGTCTTTTAAGCGCAATGCCCCATAAGCCTGATGATGATCTAAATACTGAGTTCGAAAATCTTGGCTTGAAATAAACTCGGCGCCCGAGTCTTGGCTACTGGCTAAGTGTTGTTGAATATAATTAGCGGCATTTTGCAGCGTGACTAAGGCTTTAGGATTATGCGCCACCTTTAAGTAGCCCGCTTCTTGCGGTTCACAGGCGATATTATGTTGTTTAATTAACCCATCGACTCTAGCCACGGCTTGGGTAAATTCATCGTATATGCCCTTGGTCGTTGCTAAGTCCCAACGCTCAGTCATGGCGGCGTACCCTAAACGCCCCGATCCTTTTAATACAAAGCCGGCATTGCGCGCACTCGCCCCAAAACCGACTTGATTGGCCTCTAACACATGGCAATCTATATTGAATTCGGTTGCCAAATAATAGGCTGTTAATAAGCCTGTGTAGCCACCACCCACAATAGCCACATCGGTTTGTTGGCGGCCAGACAATGCAGCAGCTGGTGCGGGTAAGGCTTGAGTGCTTGCCCAATAGCTAGGGGCAAACGTTTGATTATTAGGATGCGAGTTAATCAGCGGATCGTACATATTGGTCTTCTTTTTTATTATTGATTTAGAGAGCAGACATTAAAATAACAACAGCATTTCACAGGCAACACAGTGGCAATCTTCACCGCATAATACGCAAATATAATCATCACCCATATAACGTTGATGCCAGCGCTGCGGATGCTGTTTAATTAACTTACCACCCGCCTTAGTAAAATATCGCACCGCAGCATTATTAGGGCTTTGCTGCCATAAATGACTCACACCCGCCTTAGCCCCTTGTGCCATTACGGCAGTCTTAGAAGCCGCTAATAACTTACCACCCAGACCTTGGCCTCGGCCAAATTCAGCAATCGTGTTTGATTTGAAATAACACACATCGTTAAAATCAACGCCCCACAGATCAACCGAGCACCATTGATCTTGCGGCCATTGTCCCGCGGCATACGTTAACCGAAAGCCAATAAGTTGTTCATTTTCAAGCGCGACAAAATTGGCATTAATGCCATTTTTAATACCTTTGTGATAAATCGCTGTCAGTTCAGCGATATCCATATAACCACTGCCATGGACAATTTCACCTAGGGTTATCACTGCATCAAAGTCAGCGGGAGTAAGTTGTCTAATCATTATTAACCTATTTTCTTCACACCTTGATTCAACTTGAGGTGAGCTCTTATTGCTGGTTTTAGCACACCATATCACACGTCATTATCGGTAAGTTAACGATGTTAATCTTTTGTGATAATTTGGCGATAAGTAGGTGAGATCCTTTGTTCATACTGGTTGCAATTAAACAAAGGAGCTCGGTTATGAAACGTACACTAGTGACTGCAAGTCTTATGGCAGCTGGATTATTCAGCCTTCCAACTTTCGCTGCTGATATTGAAGTTAGCGTGACCAATTTAACTCACGGAAATCACTTCACCCCTATTTTGATCGCAGCCCACGACGCTGACAGCCGCCTGTTTCAAGTCGGAACAGAAGCTTCTGCAGCATTACAAAAAATGGCTGAAGGCGGTGACATTGCCGATTTAGATACAGCTGTAACCGGTAATGCAGGCGTAACATCAGCAAATCCGGCAATGGGTTTGCTTGCTGCGGGTGCCAATGTAAGTGGAGTAATGCTTGATACTGGCGACAACACCCATTTATCTATCGTGGCCATGGTGTTACCCACTAATGATGCCTTTATGGGGCTAGATGGTTGGGAAATCCCTACTGAAGCAGGCACGTATACTATGTACGTCAATGCATATGATGCAGGCACAGAAGCCAATGATGAAATCATTAATGGCGGCGGCATGTCAGGCGTACCGGGTATTCCGGCAGCCCCTGGTGGTGACGGTGGAGCTAATGGCACTGGCGTGATGGACAATTCTGACAACAGTAATGTACATACTCACCCTGGCGTTTTAGGTGACATGGACCCTGCTGGTGGAATGAGTGATTTAGACAGTCGCGTTCATCGCTGGTTGAACCCTGTAGCCAAAGTTGTGGTGACAGTAAAATAAGGAGGTAGCCCATGAAACGCACTGACTTTACACTTAAGCCCAGCTTAATCGCCATGCTGGCTGCTGCAACCCTGCTTACCGCCTGTGGCGATGACAAAGATGATGATACTACTGTTGTTGTCACCCCGCCTGCGCCAGTGATGCAAACCTTCACGGTAACCGTGACTAACTTGACGGCTAACCAACCAATGTCGCCAGTTATCTTAGCCTCTCATGCTAGTGATGCCATGTTATGGAACGCCGGTGAAATGGCCAGCGAAGCACTCGAGAAAATGGCTGAAGGTGGTGATACTGCCGACATAGCAGCACTAAGCGTGATCAATAGCAGCGTTAACGGCACAGGCTTATTAATGCCTGGTATGTCAGAAACGTTGACCTTGACCCTAGATGAAGCCGACGTAGCTAGCATTAGTTTGGCCACCATGTTGGTTAACACTAACGATGCCTTTACCGGTATTAACAGTTACACCATTGCCGGAATGGAAGTGGATGCAACAACCGCGATGAAGTTTATGGCTTATGATGCTGGCACTGAAGCCAACAGCGAAGCCAAAGGTACTATGCCAGGGCCTGCTGATGGCGGCGAAGGTTTTAACGCTAGCCGTGATGATGTCGACTTTGTGCATATTCATCCGGGTGTTATTTCAATGTACGATGGCTTAGCCGATTCAGTACTGGGTGCATCGCATCGTTTTGATAACCCAGTATTAGCCGTCACCATTATGCGTACTGAATAATCTTAATCGGTCGTATCGACTGAATGAATTTCAACCACATTGAAATTTATTCTCCTCAAAGCGGGTCTAAGTATTAATGCAATTACTGGATTTGCTTTGAGGAAGTCACCATGAATGGAAACGCGAAACATAATGGCCATGTTTGTCCGCAACATATTTTGTTAGTTGAAGACGAACAAGACTTGGCTAAGTTGATCATACTTAACCTCAAAGCTCTCAACTACAGCGTCGACCACGCCACTACCTTGAAGCAAGCCATGCACATAATCGAGCATAAAAAGCTCGACCTCATATTAATGGACCGCATGCTCCCCGATGGTGATGGCATTATATTGTGTGAGCAGCTACGCCAAGACGGTAAGGAAGTCCCGCTGATGCTATTAACCGCCAAAGATTCAGAAGCAGATGTGGTACTGGGCCTTGAAGCAGGGGCAGATGATTACCTCGTCAAACCCTTTAGCGTATTAGAGCTGCGCGCACGGGTAAAAGCACTATTAAGACGCGGCAAAGCACAACATGAACAAACCCAACAAATTGAATTTAACAGCGTAACCATTAACTCCAGCACCCGTGAAGTTACCGCGTTTAATAAAGCGTTAACCCTCACAGCCCGCGAGTTTGATTTACTGCTATTTTTAGCCAAACACCCGCAACAAGTCTTTAGCCGCATGCAACTGTTAGAAGCGATATGGGGCTATAACTACGATGGCTATGAGCACACTGTAAACAGTCACATAAACCGTTTACGCAACAAGCTTTCTGTATGCTCGCCTGAACATGATCTTGTCAAAACCGTGTGGGGCGTAGGCTACAAATTTTCACCACCAGAGGTGCAAGCCCACTAATGAATCGCTTATTTAATCGGTTGTTTTTAGCATCCACAATCATCGTGTTATTACTGTTTGTGGCGCTATGGCAATGGCTGCAACTTAACCATGAATTTAGCCGTAACCAAATTCAGCAATCACTGCACTTACAACTTGCTGAACACATGGCGCACATCAACCCTTTATTATCGCAAGGGATAACGTCAGACGCCGCGCTTAAAGAAGCTTTTCACGACTTTATGCTGCTAGGTCCAAGCTTTGAAATTTACACATTAGATCCCGACGGCAAAGTGATTGCTTATGATGCCAAAGAAGAAAAAATTAAAAATCACCGAGTCGATACCACAATCATTCAGCAGTTTTTAAATGGCGACAGCCTACCTGTACTTGGCACCGATCCGCGTAGCGAAGATACCCACAAGATTTTTTCCGCCAGTAAACTTGTCACCAAAGACGGGCTTCATAGCGGTTATTTGTATGTCATCATTGGCGGTGAAGATTACGACAGCTGGCAGGCACTGATTAACGCCGAAAATCAACCTAAAATCTGGGGCGCGACAATCGGATTTTGGATCATTTTTGCCTTAGTGCTATTCGTAATTTTATTGCGCTATTTTACCCGCCCAATCCAAAAGCTCGCTCAAGACTTAACCGAACTTAAAAATAACCCGATGTCAGACAAACTGATGCTCCCCCAGCGCTATCGTGGCAGCTTAGAAATAAGCCAGCTCAGCCATCATATCAATCACTTATTGCAAGAAATCCAATTGCAGCAACAACAAGTTAAACGCCAACAACAGGCAAAACACGACTTTTTACTGCATTTGTCACATGACTTAAAAACCCCGCTTACCGCATTATTAGGCTATATCGATACTTGGTTAATATTACCCGAAAATGAGCGCGACGAGGCGCTGATCCAATACGCTGCAAACTCAGGCCAAACCTTACAACAGTTACTGGCACAGTTATTAGAATTAGCCGCCCTAGAAAATGCCAAATCGATGCGCAACTGCAACAAGTCAACCTCAGCGAACTGCTTTGCGATATTGAACAAACCTTTACTCCTCGAGCCAAAAAGCTCGGGGTTCAATTAGATTTTGACATCAACCATGCCAGCCAAATCTATACCGACCCAGCGCTAATGCGCCGCATACTCAACAACTTGGTCGATAACGCCCTGCGCTACACTCCCGCAGGTGGCAAAATCCAAATCATCAACGCACAACATAATGGCCAACAATGGTTAACCGTGCGTGACACAGGTGCAGGCATGCACAAGCATGAAGTTGATGCCCTTAAACAATTGTCGATGACGACATTGACGTTTGAAGCGAATCAAAGTCTGCCACAACTCGGCGTCGGACTCGCCATTGTCAGGCAATTATTAGGCTTATTAAAATGCAGAATTGAAATCGACAGCCAACCAGGCGTAGGCAGCGAATTTAAGATAGAGCTTGTAACGCAGGGTTAATCTCATTTTTGAATCGCAAATGATCAGCGATTTCATCATATATTCAATTGGTACTGACTCAGGTTTGTTTATCATTAAGCTTCAAAGTAAACAAAATCAATTATATCTAAACAGAAGAATTAGAACTAAGTCCTAACAAAAATTTGAGTTACTGTGAGTTAACAATATAGCCTGCGGCCACTAACGTCGTGGCGCTTCGCCCACACCAGATTAACATCGCAAGGTTCCACCCTGCACGGGCCAAAAGGGGATCAACAGCAATCCCCTCTTGGATCACCCCTGCCGTTCCGGCAACATTTTCGCTATTTAACCAAACAACAGCAGCGAAAAAATTGCGACGGAAATAGATCCAGCTTTTAACTTCGCTTTGGTGTTCTTCGGCCTTATTCGAAAATGCTAACGCGTCCGATGGTACATCCTGTACCGCGAAAGCTAGCCTGACGTCCTGTCAGGCTCACGCTATTTTCTTCAACGGCCTCAAGTTCAGAGTTGAATTTATCCATTTTAACGTCAATATACCAACACGTTTATGCCCCAAAGTGTGTTTAGAACCAAAGCTCTATTGAACAGCGCTTACACTAGATTCTAAAAAACTAATTTATATTATTTATTTAGAAAACTTAGGTTTGTTTTTGGGTTTTGACAACGACTTATCGATTTACATCAATGATATAGGGAATGTAGAATGTTATTAATCAATAACTTAAGCTACTGAAATTATTTGGCAAACTGTTTAATAAGTTTTATGTTTAATGTCAATCCACGGAGGGGGTCTAAACAATGGTTATGTTTTCTCTAGTAGTTACAGTTTTATTTATTATTCTTAGTACATTGTTGAAATTTAGACATGTTGCGTATGCATATGTGATTGGTAACATTATATTATTTATCTTTTTTGCAATTTCTGGCCAAGCTGGTGGATGGTTTGTTTTAATTTATCAAATCCCAGCCCTTGTACCTGCTTTTCTAGGTATATGTATCGGAACCCCCATCGGTTATAAAATTAGACCTATTATTGAGAGTAAACTATCAATTTGCGGTAATAAGTTAAGTGCGAGAATAACAAAAAAGCAAGCCTCTGACTCAGCTTTAAATTTAAATGGCACAGCTAGAACTTGTAGCAATGCTGAGAGTGAGGATCTACTCGTAAAAGATGATATTCTAAATAAATAGTCGGTATATTAAATACAACAAGAGACTATAGCGTTAATCCAACCTCACCAGACTTATCATAATACGAATAGTAAGTTTAGCTATCAGATACTAACGCACTTTTGTCCATAAATGAGTTAGATGCCTTGATTAAAAATGCCTAAACTCAACTCTGAACTTGAGGCCGTTGAAGAAAATAGCGTGAAGCTCACATGGATGTGAGCTTAGCTTTCGCGGTACAGGATGTACCATCGGAAGCGTTAGCATTTTCGAATAAGGCCGAAGACGGTTAAAGATGAAGTCAAAAGCTGGATCAATCCCCATGGCGACTTTTCGCAGCTATTGTTTTGTAAATAGCGAAAATGTTGCGGGGCGGCTGGGAGTTCCAAGAGGGAACAGCCGTTGGTTTCCTCTTGGTCTGGTGTGGGCGAAGCGCCACGACCTTGTGGCCGCAGGCCATAAAATCTAAATAATAAAAACAGCTAAATTACGGATCACAAGCACTACCAAAAAGACGAAAAAACAAAAAACGATCAACAAAAAAGCGAATCCGAAGATTCGCTTTTTTAGCCAATACCACTGAATTACTTGTGGTATTTACCAGACAACTCATGCACAGAATTGATAAATGCACCAGCATGTTCAGGATCAACATGTTGATGAATACCATGGCCTAAGTTAAATACATGGCCAGTACCTTCACCGTAACTAGCTAGAATTTGATCAACTTCTTGATGAATACGCTCTGGCGTAGCATACAACATTGATGGGTCCATGTTGCCCTGTAGAGCCACTTTATGACCTACGCGACGACGAGCATCACCAATATCAACAGTCCAATCTAAACCCAATGCATCACAACCGGTTTCAGCCATAGACTCTAACCATAATCCGCCGCCTTTAGTGAACAAGGTAACAGGCACTTTACGGCCGTCAGCAAAACGGGTTAAACCATCAACAATTTTTTGCATATAACGTAATGAGAATTCACGGTAAGCGTGGTGTGATAACGCACCGCCCCACGAGTCGAATATCATTAACGACTGTGCACCGTTAGCCACCTGAGCGTTAAGATATAACACCACTGAGTCTGCTAACTTGTCTAATAACATGTGTAATGCAGCAGGTTCTGCATATGCCATACGCTTGATTTTTTCGAAAGTTTTGCTTGAGCCGCCTTCAACCATGTAAGTGGCCAAAGTCCAAGGAGAACCCGAAAAACCAATTAACGGCACAGAGCCATTCAGTTCACGACGAATGGTACTCACTGCACGCATTACATAACCTAATTCATCTTCTGGATCAGGAATACATAATTTTTTGATTGCATCGATGGTGTCAGTTGGACGTTCAAAACGTGGACCTTCACCCGCTTCAAAATACAAACCAAGGCCCATTGCGTCTGGCACGGTCAGGATATCTGAGAATAAAATCGCAGCATCTAAGTCATAACGACGTAATGGCTGTAAAGTGACTTCGCAAGCCAATTCGGCATTACGGCATAAAGACATAAAGTCACCGGCTTGAGCACGAACTTCTTTATACTCAGGTAAATAACGTCCCGCTTGACGCATCATCCATACTGGAGTGACATCAACAGGCTGCTTTAGCAACGCACGTAAATAACGATCATTCTTTAATTCTGCCATGTGGACTTGGTTCCTAGACTGTTATGATTTCTGCTGGGCGTTAGTTTAGCACTTACGCGATTAATGTAACCACTCATGCAGAATTTATGTGAGCTATTCCTAAATCTATAGTCGATTTTATTAACACAATCGTCACTATGCTCACAAAACGCACAACACTGATGTGTAAATCGCAATTTATCGGATTAAAAGTTGCGTCACGTTAAGTGGTTTGGTATAAAAAGTGTGCGCTAGCAAGAACAATCAAGAAGCCCGACAAATCGAGCCTTTGAAAACTTCGTTACCCCGTGATGGCATGCCATCACGGGGTTTTTTATTATCCCACTCCAAGCCCCCTGTCCTTTTCATCCCCAAAGCAAGCTTGTCGATAAGCAAATAAAAATAAAACAGTTGATCGTAATACACTTTGTCCAATACATTAGGGATTACAGAATGACTGCCAATTAGAGAGAAGACATGCTAACAAAACTAGAAAAAGCAGAAAAACGTTGGGGCGGTTCTCATAATTTAATCGATCAATGGCTTAATCATCGCCGCAAATTATTAATCCAATATTTTATCGTTGCCGGATTAGCACCTTATTCTCGCAGCGAAAAATCACTTCCAAGCATGGAACAAGTGAAACAATTTTGCGCTCAATTAGTTGATTATGTGTCAGAAGGCCACTTTGAGGTTTACGACAACGTTGTTAAAGCTTGCGAGAAGTTTGGTGAAACGAGTATCGAAACAGCCAATGCCTTATTACCGCTAATTAGCGAAAGCACAGACACGGCATTGGATTTTAATGATAAATATACTGATGTATCTGACGAACAAGTGCTATATCAACTAGACAACGATTTATCACATTTAGCACAGGCAATGGAATCGCGTTTCGAGTTAGAAGATCAGCTTCTAGAATTGCTATATCAACGTCTTCCTTAATTGAGCTAGCCGATTAAAAAGTGCGAGGATTTTGCGCACTTTTTAATAAGGGTCACTTGATTACAGCAAACATTATTGCCGTTTATGCCAGTTTTCAGGCAACTCAACTTGTGACCATAAATGTTCACATAAATCTTGCGGCTGATGCCAATCGCCCATTTTTAACCACTCTACCAATGCATCGCCCACCTGTGGATAAGCAATTGGCTTAGGTGATGGGTTCTTTAACCAACGTTTAAGCATGGCAGGATCTAAACTTTGCATACTTTCTGCGACGGCAAGTAATTCTAACGCCGCAACGTTAGCAGATTGCTCAAACTGCCCCTGTAACGGTTTCACCAATAACTTTTTACCTAATGTCATAGCCTCACTGGCTAACTCAAAACCAGCATTGCCGATCACCCCACCACACTGAGCCATGTTTTGTTTAAAGCCTTCACGATTAAAGCCATGCCAATGAATATGCTCAGCTAATTGTTTCAATGGTTGAGTACTGTGGTAAACAGAAAAGTGGTATTGATCAAATGGGGCTAAAAAATCCGCAATACGATCAGGATCTTCAAAAGGTAAATAGACTAAAATTTGATGGCTATGATCACCACAATTAGGCGACACCTCAACAAATGGAGGTAAAATTGGAAAGCCAAAATGATGCCAATGACACCCTAAAGCGATGCCAACTGGAGCAAAATGGTTGATCAAAAATTCGTTAAACCAGCTATTCCCTTGCTTAGGCACTGGGTATTGTAATGCTGCTTGATGACTAATGGCGATTGACGGTACATTTTGTTTTTTGGCCGCCCAAGCACTAACCGGCTCAAAATCGTTCAAGACTAAATCATAACCCGTTAAATCTAGCTGCTTAATTTCAGACAAAATGGGAGTGGTTAAATTATATTTAGCGGTTTTAACGGAATTAACTCGACCATTATCGGTAACGAATGTCATTCCATTACGGGTCTGATAATCACCGAAGCATTGCATATCAAAGTAGTGTTGTGGTGTTCGGCCTGAAAATAGAAAATCGACTTCTATATTATGTTGCTTTAGCGCTTTAGACATCACGCGTGCGCGGCTGATATGGCCATTCCCTGTGCCTTGAACTCCGTACAAAATTTTCATATTGCCTTACATCCCTCAACGGCTGAATGATCAAGATTGAAACACGCTGCACTTCTTTCTATATGATCAGCTAGTACATGAACGGCTATTACATAAACTGTTATTACTTGAGTTGTGCCATATACGTTTTTACATCATCAGTTGATTGACCAGTAATACCGAGCCAGCCCCTAATCCAGCGCCAACCATAATATCTAAAGGATAATGCACTCCCAGGGCGATACGTGATGAGCCAACAAAGCAAGCCCAAGCAAACGCAATCGGTGCTAAGGCTGGAAACACCAGATTAACCACGCTAGCAAACACAAACGCACCAGCTGTGTGGCCTGAAGGCAAGCTAAATTTATCTAACGGCTCAAAACCTGATTCAAACCCTGCTAAAGCATGGCAAGGACGATGACGGCGAATGCTATTTTTCAACAGTAAATACAATGGCAATTCAACTAAGAAACCGCCCAACACTAAATTAAAAAAGTGTTGGCCGTTGGGATGAAAAAATAATAGTGCAACAGATAAATAAGCATAATAGTGACCATCACCGGTTGCAGATACACGTTTAGCAGCATGACTGAGACCGTTATCTCGACTAAATTGCACTATCCAATAAAACCAATATTTATCTAACTGGCTGATACTCGTCTTCATACCTGACTCCATGTAAAACCTCGTCAATATCATTCACCTAATATTGACCTAACTAAAGTTATGTATTTGTTAACTGAATAGAGAATAGACAGAGGTAATGAACGCGAGGTGACAGTTAGCCTAAAGTTTTATGACAAAACCCAGAGCAGAATGTAACGTTAAAATTAACTATAAATTAGAAAATAGCCATAAATTAGAACATAACCATAAAAAAGCTGAACCGCTGATGTTTACCCGCGAGGTCATTTTAATTGAGAATAAGAGGTAGAATAAATCGATAAAACGGCTTTATGTTAAAAAAGCAATATCGAGCTGCCTTTGATGTTGTTATCAAGGTTTATTGAGGGTTAATAGTGAGCCGATTGTAAGTTGTTACAATCCAGATGGCAGAATAAAGTGCGGTCTGATATCCGTTTATTTTTTAAATCAATGCGACTTAAAGCAATAACCCCTCAAGTTTGGCTTGAGGGGTTATCAATCGCGACCGTGTTATCGTCATTAATTAACACGATAACTGAATATAACTCATGCAATTATGCAGTTTGCGGCTTTGCACTTTTATTACGATAAATCTTAATTAAGTGAAAAATGTTAATGCATGCTACAAAGGCATTCATGCCCGCTACTGGCCAAGCTTCGATTGCATAACCGTAGGCGACAAAAAAAGAACAGCCGACAAAGTTTAACCATCTTAGTAAAACGATGTCTTTCATCATTAGTGAAATGGCCACCATAACTGATGCTGCATAACCTAAGACTTCAATAATATTGATATTTTCCATAAGAACCTCTGTTTCAGGCTCTCTGCCTTCCGTATGCGTAACGGGGGATCCGTGCCCCTAAAGCTAGTATTATTTTGTAAACTAACATTAATAAATCTAGCAATATGCTAACAAACTGTTGAACAAAAATGTAATTAAAAAACGTATTAGGATGACACAAATCAACATATATCGACTAATTGGTTCAATTTGAAAGAAAATTACTTACAAAATTGATCCTTGTTCTCTATTTAGGTCAATGCGTCAGCTACGCAAATTAATACCATAAGTTGATTTATAACAATCCAGTGATTGATAAGGCTTTTATTTTCAAAAAAAGCTCATATAATTCATTTAACTTTGCTTTACCCAGCAATTTACCTTTGCTGTCTAACAGGAGTGACATATGGAATACAACACCTCAGAACTCTGCGACATGTATATAGATGTAGTCGATGTCGTCGAACCAATGTTCAGTAACTACGGTGGTTGCAGCTCCTTCGGTGGCTCAATCAGTACAATTAAGTGTTTTGAAGATAATGGCCTGATTGCTGAAGCTTTAGAAGAAGACGGTGAAGGTAAAGTATTATTAGTCGATGGTGGCGGATCGTTAAGACGTGCCCTACTAGATGCTAGAATTGCTGAAATTGCTGTAGCCAATAATTGGGAAGGTATTCTCATTTACGGTTCAGTACGTGACGTTGACGCTCTTGAAGAACTTGATATTGGTATCCAAGCACTTGCTTCGATTCCTGTCGGTGCAGAAAGTAACAGTGTAGGCGAAATCGAAATTCCAGTTAATTTTGGTGGCGTGACCTTCTTACCGGGTGACCATATCTATGCTGATAACACTGGCGTTATTCTGTCTCCAGAACCATTAGATATTGAATAATCACGTCATAGCCAATTTAGCTTTGTAAAAAGCTGGCAGACAATTCCTTTAAAAACCAGCTATGCTGGTTTTTTTGTGGCTGTAATTCGGAGAATCACATGTTTAGCGCATTTACTCAGCAGCATTGCGATGCATTATTAAGTTTACGCCCTAATGAAACCAAAATAGGCCAGCAGGTTTATCTGGCATCCGCTGAACTGTCATTAGCGCAAAATGCACAACAGGCTAAATCTATTGGCGCCCAGTTTGCTATTATTGCCATCGCAGAAGATGTGGGACCAAGAGCAAATCTCGGTCGAGGCGGAGCTGACGATGCCTTTATCGCTAGCATGAAACAGTTGATTAACTTACAGTCTAATCGATTTCTTAACGGTAACGAATGCGCCATTTTAGGCCAAATCAGTCTCGATACATCATTATCAGCAACGGCTACCGTTGAGCAATTACGCCAAGCAACTGCGCAATTAGATGACATTGTCATTGATGCGATAAGTGAAATCATGCAAGCAGGCTTAGAACCCATAGTAATCGGGGGCGGCCACAATAATGCTTATGGTTTATTAATGGCAACAAAGGCCATTACAGGCTTACCTGTCGCGGCAGTAAACCTCGATCCTCATAGTGATTTTAGACCACGAGAAGGTCGCCACAGCGGAAATGGATTTAGTTATGCTGCCGCCAATGGCGCACTCGACCATTATCATATTCTCGGCTTACATGAATTAAAAAACAGCGAACAAACCCTAGAACAACTGAGCCTGTTTGGCGCTACATGGAACAGTTTTCAACAAATTTGGATCCGGCGTGAACTGTCACTAGAAACAGCATTAAAACAGATCGCTAAATCATTAAATCAAACCCAATTGCCAGTAGCATTAGAGCTTGATGTCGATGCGATTGCCAATATGCCCAGCAGTGCGGCTACCTTTGCAGGTATATCAATACTCGATGCCTGCCATTATGTGCATTATATCGCTAAGCATTGTCCATGCCGTTACGCCCATTTTGCAGAAACAGCCCCAGCATGTCATCACGCGGGGGTAGAAGCGGGCTACCGCGATGCTGGCCAAGGTCTCAGTGAGTTAATTTATGCTTATATTCAGGGGCGGTTAACCCGTCTGAATTAGAATCAGTTACGGCTATTCATTAAAGGCTAATTTTATGCTCTAATGCAGGCAATTTTTTAGCCTTAACTGCTGATTTTTATTGGGGCTAATCGACGCGAAGCTCATTGCTGCGTTCAAGTTGAAGTGAAATGTATATTAGGTGCAAGGTAAAACAACTAATTGATTGTTGTCACACTCTCGCACCGCAGCATTTCAGCAATCATTCGCAATGGCATACACTCGCTATTAATTATCGCACATTATAGGAATATACCGATGTCTGAAGGCGAACCAAAAAACACTCATTTTGGATATAAAACTGTCGAGGCCGATAAAAAAGCGGACCTAGTTGCTGACGTGTTTCATTCCGTTGCCGCAAAATACGACATTATGAATGACGTGATGTCTTTTGGGGTTCACCGCTTTTGGAAGCGTCACACCATTGAAGTCGCAGCCGCAAGACCTGGTATGAAAGTACTTGATTTAGCCGGTGGCACTGGCGATCTTACGGCTAAGTTTTCGCATTTAGTCGGCGATCGAGGTCAAGTCGTTCTTGCTGATATTAATGATTCCATGCTCAAGGTCGGTCGCA
>NZ_JACJFI010000580.1 GCF_014164505.1 Shewanella sp. SG41-4
TAGATATATTAATTCAACAAACAATGAAACGACATTTATTATTGTTAGATATACATGGACAAGGCCAACTAGCGGTATATTTTGAACTGAATCGATTTAGCAGGAAAACTTCTAAAAAAACATCAAAAGCGAAACAAAAGTATTCATCAACGTCATTGATTTCACATTTTAGTAGCAAGTTAACTAGCGTCAATTTTAAAAGACTTGGAGTTTTAAGAGCAGACAAAGATACATTATTAAGCCGAAACGCTAATCGCCCTTCTATAGGAGGACTTGGTAATAAGCGAATTGCACTCATTGGATGCGGGACAATAGGTGGTTACCTTTCTGACTTGTTGCTTAGAAGCGGAGCGGGGTGTGGATCTCAATTTCTTCATTTATATGACGATGATGATATGAAGCCAGATAATTTTTCTAGGCATTCGTTGAATACATTGTACTTTAAGACTAATAAAGCTCTTGCATTGGCTTTAAATTTAAATGAATCAATCCACATAGCAAAAAATATTCATGGTTTTAATATGTTATTTCCTATAAACGAGCAAAAGCTCCGGGAGTATGACATCATCATTGATGCTACGGGTCGCCCTCCGGTGTCAAAGCGTCTTGCCGCAATTACTAGGAGTATACCCTTAAATGAAAGACCTGTTCTAGTTCATGCATTTAATGATGGTAATGGTCGAGCGTCGAAAGTATTCGTTGATACTGGAAAATCATGTTACGGATGTTTAAATGTAGAACCTAGTATTAATGAAAACGGGGTTGATAAGCGTTTTTTATCAATTGATCAGGAGCTAGAGAAAAAAATCAGCTGTGGTAGTACTTATACACCCTATGACGCGACTGTCAGCATGATAACTGCCGCAATGGCACAGGAAGCAGTTTTAAATACGCTAGCGCCTTCTTTGCCTTGGAGCTATAGAGAACGTATGTTTGATGGTTCTAGAGATAGAAAACCGATCACAATCAACAAACAACTTAAGTGTAAAATTTGTAATGGATAATAACGAGATAACCTTTAAGGATAAATATGGAAATCTCGTTGTCATTATGAGTGATGTCGTAGAACTGTTTAAAAAATACCAACAGCTATTTCCAACAACACCTGAGTCAGCAGGAGTTTTAATCGGTGAACGTAGAGGCAAGCACATAGTTATAACTGATATATCAATACCGGGCAAAGGTGATAGCTATTCAAGGTATCAAGTAAACCGCAAGGGTGAACACCACCAAAAAAAGGTTGATGAATCCTTTTTTAAATCAAATAGAACAAAACATTATCTTGGTGAGTGGCATACTCACGCAGAAAAACGACCCACGCCATCGGCACTGGACTATAAGTCTTGGTCGACAATTAATATAAATAATGAGAACGTTATATTAATCATTGTAGGGCAGCATAAATTTTGGGTTGCTACAAAGGCTCAGTCAACGTATAACTTGTTTACCGAGTGCTGCACCACAG
>NZ_JACJFI010000581.1 GCF_014164505.1 Shewanella sp. SG41-4
TGCGAGCGGTATTGAAGCTTATATGACACAAGAATTGTCAGAAGCGGTTAATCACGGTGATGATACCCCGGCTCGCGATGTTGTACTTTACGGTTTTGGTCGTATTGGCCGTTTACTCGCTCGTTTATTAATTGAACGTACGGGCAAAAGCAACAAATTGCGTCTGCGTGCCATTGTATTACGCGGTGGTAAAAAGGGCGATTTAGAAAAACGCGCTAGCTTGTTGCGTCGTGACTCGGTACATGGACCATTTAATGGCTCTGTCGAGGTTGATGAAGAAAACAACGCAATTATTGCCAATGGCACTTATATTCAGATTATTTACGCTAATTCTCCTGACCAAGTCGATTACACTCAGTATGATATTAAAGATGCGTTAATTGTCGATAATACTGGTATTTGGAAAGATGAAGAGGGTCTAGGTTTACACCTTAAAAGCCCTGGTGCTTCAAAAGTGTTGTTAACTGCACCCGCTAAAGGCGCCATCAAAAATATCGTTTATGGTGTTAACGAAAATGACATTCTTGATGAAGACACTATTGTCTCGGCGGCAAGCTGCACCACAAACGCTATTACGCCAGTATTAAAAGCGGTCAATGACAAATACGTTATTGAGAATGGTCATGTAGAAACTATTCACTCGTATACTAATGATCAAAATCTAATTGATAACTATCACAGTGCAGACCGTCGTGGACGCAGTGCACCGTTAAACATGGTTATTACAGAAACGGGTGCTGCCAAAGCTGTTGCTAAAGCGTTACCTGTATTAGCGGGTAAGTTAACCGGTAACGCGATTCGTGTTCCAACACCTAACGTGTCAATGGCAATTATTAGTGTTAATTTACAACACGAAACTAATCGTGATGAGCTGAATGAATACCTGAAAGATGTGGCATTGCAGTCAGGATTACAGAATCAAATCGATTTCACTGAGTCGACTGAAATTGTATCTAGTGACTTAGTCGGTTCACGTTATGCCGGAGTTGTTGATTCGCAAGCGACGATTGCAGAGGGTAAACGAGCTATTTTATACGTATGGTATGACAACGAATTCGGCTACAGCTGTCAGGTTGTTGGTGTTATGCAAAAAATGCTTGGTTTGACCACATTATCGTTGCCAAAAAGCTAATGTGTGACAAAGACTAACCATTGATGGTTGTGATAACGCGTAAAGCATACAAGCTTAATATCGCTGTTTATTGAGTACTTACCGTCATGTAAATCATGAAGCATCTCTTTGGAGGTGCTTTTTTATACGCGTTGTTAAATATTTAATCACAATGATGATTTATGCATCAAACAGTCATTATGTTGCAATAAATGTGTTTTTATTGATTGACTATCGGGACTAAAACGGTAGAATGCCATTCCGCAGTCAGGGGAAACTTCTTCTACTGTTAAGTTTGAAAGGCGATATCGTTCTGACAAATTTAGTAAAGGTTATAGGCG
>NZ_JACJFI010000582.1 GCF_014164505.1 Shewanella sp. SG41-4
CATCTCCCACGCAAGTCCTACATGAAATTGAAGCCAACCTAGAAGTATTGTTACTTTTAGTCTTCATGGTCGCCGGTATTTACTTTATGAAACAGTTATTACTGTTTGTATTTACCAAGATGATTACCAAAGTACGTTCAAAAATCATTGTTTCACTCATGTTCTGTACTGCGTCGGCATTCTTATCTGCGTTCTTAGATGCGTTAACGGTCATCGCGGTTATCATTGCTGTTGCTGTTGGTTTTTACTCTATTTACCACAAGGTCGCTTCCGGTAAGAGTTTTAATGATGGTCACGACCATACATCTGAAACAACTGAACAATTAAACAATGAAGAATTAGAAGCATTTCGTGCATTCTTACGTAATTTATTAATGCATTCTGGCATTGGTACTGCCCTTGGTGGTGTCTGCACCATGGTTGGCGAACCACAAAACTTAATCATTGCGGCGCAGGCCCATTGGCAGTTTGGTGAGTTTTTCTTACGAATGTCACCAGTGACGATGCCAGTACTGGTTGCTGGTATATTCACTTGTTTTCTTGTCGAAAAATTCAAAGTATTTGGTTATGGCGCACAATTACCTGATGCTGTACATAAGATTTTAACCGATTACGCTAATCATGAAGACTCACACAGAACCAACCAAGATAAAATGAAACTGGTTGTCCAGGCTCTTATTGGAGTTTGGTTAATTGCAGGTTTAGCACTTCACTTAGCTTCTGTTGGCCTTATTGGTTTATCGGTAATTATTCTAGCAACAGCATTTAATGGCATAACCGACGAACACTCATTGGCTAAAGCATTTGAAGAAGCCTTACCTTTCACAGCATTATTGGCGGTATTTTTTGCCATCGTTGGTGTGATCATTGACCAGGAATTATTTGCTCCTGTGATCCAATGGGCATTAGGTTATGAAGGCAATATGCAGTTAGTGATTTTTTACATTGCTAACGGCTTGTTATCTATGGTTAGTGATAACGTGTTTGTAGGAACGGTTTACATTAATGAAGTGAAAGCAGCGTTGATGAGTGGCCAAATCACTCGAGACCAATTTGACTTACTTGCGGTAGCAATTAATACCGGTACTAACCTACCTTCAGTGGCAACACCGAATGGGCAAGCAGCGTTCTTATTCTTGTTAACCTCAGCCATAGCCCCGCTTATTCGTTTGTCGTACGGACGTATGGTGTGGATGGCGTTACCTTATACAATTGTATTATCTATTGTAGGTGTAATGGCAATTGAAACTGGTTTCTTAGTCGAGATGACTGATATGCTTTATGAAACTCAATTAATTATTCACCACTCAGCCAAAGATCTCGGTGGTGCGGCAATGGGTCATTAACTAAAACAGCTTATTGGACTTAGCAGATAAATTATCTTAAAGTCACTATTGTTTGTTTAAACACCCTCACTTGAGGGTGTTTTTTTATCTATTAGCACATTTATTA
>NZ_JACJFI010000583.1 GCF_014164505.1 Shewanella sp. SG41-4
GTTGCTCTAGGTGCCTCAACCATTGATATATTGCTTGGACTATTAATTGGTAATCTATTGGCGATGTGTTCGTGGTGGTTATTAACGGCACCGATTGCTGTTGAAACTCGACTTAGTTTATATAACTATTTAAATAAGATTGCCGGCGACTCGATGACCAAGCTCTATAACTGGGCTAATGTGATTATCTTCTCGGTGATATCCGCTGCGATGATCACTGTATCGTCGACAGCCGTTCGTTTCTTATTCGACATTCCGGCACAATTAAATTGGTACCCTAGCAGTCTATGGTTTGTGATGATTGTATTAGCGGTAGGATCTATCGTCGTTGTCGTCGCCATGTACGGTTTCTCTACCGTGGCTGATTTTTCTAAAATTTGTGCGCCGTGGTTATTTGTTATCTTTATTGCGGGATCATTTACCTTATTCCCTGTGTTATCAAATCATGTGATTGGCAGTACCACATTAACGGGCTGGCAAGACTTCATGACCATAGGTAACAGCTCAATTTGGACTGGGTTAAATGACAAAGGTGAACCCGGTATTGGTTTACTTGAAGTGATAGGCTTTGCGTGGGCCGCTAACTCAATTACTCACTTCGGTTTGATCGACATGGCTATTTTCCGCTTCGCAAAGCGTAAAAGTTATGGTTTGATTTCAGGTGTTGGCATGTTCTTCGGCCACTACTTAGCATGGATTTCTGCTGGTATTATGGGTGCAGGTACCGCTGTACTATTAAAAACCACTATTACTCAACTCGATCCAGGTGATGTTGCTTACCATGCTTTAGGTTTTTCAGGCTTTGTGATTATCATTATCGCTGGTTGGACAACGGCTAACGCCAATTTATACCGTGCAGGCCTTGCCGCGCAGTCAATATTTGTTAATCATTCTCGTGAACGTACTACCGCCATTGTGGGCTTAGTCACTGTCGTGATAGCGTGTTTCCCATTTGTGTTTTCGCAAATGTTACCGTTACTGACGTATGCCGGTCTTTTAGTTGTACCAGTGGGTGGTATTGTATTTGCTGAGCACGTGTTGTTCCCTAAGATTGGCTTAACCCGCTATTGGGCTAAATATCAAAACCTGTCTAAAAGTACACCGGCAATTGCATCTTGGGCATTAGCGTTAATATTTGGTTTTGGTTTAAATAGTCTTGATATTATTTCATTCTATTACTTATTTATTCCAACGTGGATATTCACCATTATAATTTATACCGTATTAGCTAAAAAGTATGGTGCCGATTTAGATTATACAGGTGCTATATTATTAGATGAGAAAGAACAGCAACAAATAACAGAGTATCAAGATGAAATGGCTAAAGACGATAAGCCTCATGTTGAAGATGGCAGCAAACTCACTAAGTTATTAAATAGCTTTGCGGTGATCTCTTTGGTGGTTATTAGCATACTGGCTGCGAAAGTGATGTTTTATAGCCCAACAATGAC
>NZ_JACJFI010000584.1 GCF_014164505.1 Shewanella sp. SG41-4
CACCCAGTACAAACAGCAAGAAGAAAAAATATTGCACCAGGCTCATTACGATAGCTTAACAGGCTTGCCGAATAGGCTTCTCTCACTTGATAGATTATCGCAGATGGTTAGGGATGCACATCGTGCACAAAAAAAACTGGCTGTACTATTTTTAGATTTAGACGACTTTAAAAAGGTTAATGACACCATGGGTCACTCTGTTGGTGATGAGTTGTTAATTCAAGCTGCGGGGCGGTTAAAAAACACCATTAGAGATAGTGATATGGTGGGCAGGTTAGGAGGTGATGAATTTATCATTATACTCAGTAATATTAATGAACCCGCTGAAATTGATATCATTGCCAGTAAGTTACTCGAGAAATTCCACCAACCTTTTAACCTCGATAACCGTGAGTTAGTGTCAACCATCAGCATTGGTATTGCCCTCTACCCGCTTGACAGTGAAGACCCTAAAGAATTAATAAGACAAGCAGATTCGGCCATGTACTATTCAAAGGATCGCGGCAGAAACATCTTTAACTTCTATACACATCAAATGAACCACGATATGAATAGGCGTTTGAGAGTTGAAGAGCAATTACGCAGTGCATTAAAGCGAAAAGAATTCGAGGTTTATTTTCAACCCTTTGTAGATATTAAGAGTCGTAAAATCATTGGAGCTGAAGCTCTTTTACGTTGGAACAATACTTTGCTTGGTCCAATGACTCCAGATGAGTTTATTCCTATTGCTGAACAAACAGGACTCATTGTTTCTATCGGCCAGTATGTTATCGATGTTGCGTTTGCTACCGCGAAAAAATGGCAACAAACCTATAATCCTAATTTTAAAATTGCCATTAATGTTTCCCCAAAACAATTTAGGGAAAACACCTTTGTTGATATGCTTAATATTCAGCTAGATAAACACCAAATCCACCCTAGTACTGTTGAGCTTGAAATCACCGAAGGGGTATTGCTCAGTAGCGACGCGGTTATTGACAGTAACTTAATATCCATTAACGATATTGGTGTCAGTATTTCAATGGACGATTTTGGTACCGGATATTCGTCGCTCAGTTACCTGCGCAGTTATCCATTCAACACGTTAAAAGTAGATAAAAGCTTTATCAACGATATAACGGTCGACCCGGGGGATCTAGAACTTGTTGGTGCGGCGATCGCTATGGGGCATGGGCTTAATTTAACGGTCGTGGCAGAAGGCGTTGAAACAGAAGAGCAGTATAATCTGCTCAATGCATTGAAATGTGATTACGGCCAAGGTTACTTATTTAGTAAACCATTACCTCAAGCGGCATTTGAAGCGCTTTTACTGAAACAGGCAACAAATGAAAAAAACAAGAAGAGATCCTTAATAAGACGCTGATCAAAAATGCCCATCAGCAAGCTGACAGGCATTAATAAATCTTTTTGGCAATTAAGCTATTTCCACTTATCAACTTACCTA
>NZ_JACJFI010000585.1 GCF_014164505.1 Shewanella sp. SG41-4
TTATGGAGAAACACTATGATTAATTACCACCCTGACCAGCATCTGCTGTCTCTCCATGCTAAAGGCGAACTACCGCTATCGATGTCGATTGCTATCTCCGCCCATGCTGAATATTGTCCACATTGCCAACAGCAACTCAGCCAGATCACAACTGCGTTATCTGAGCAGCAATTTGAATCAGTCACAACGCATCAATCGATAGACTCTAATGCTAATCATCAATTAGACGCGTTACTTGATAATTTATTGAATTCCACCTTAGATACATTAGAGATTGAGCAGGCGAGTACCGTTGATCTGATTGAAGACAATAGCGTGAGTATTAAAGGTCAACATTATCCACTTCCGAGGGTATTTCGTAAGCAAATTAATGCCTCTTGGCAAGGTATTGGTAAAGTAAGTCGATTGAGACTCGATACTGGAGAGCCACAAGCAAGAGCAAGCTTGTTGCATATCGATGCCAATGGTGAAATTCCTGAACATACACATAAAGGCACAGAATTGACATTATTGCTCGCGGGTGAATTCAGCGACTGCTACAACACTTACAAGCCTGGTGATTTTATGTTGCTTGATAAAGAACATCAACATTCGCCAAAAACACTTGAAGGTTGTTTATGCTATACCATTGTTGATGCACCTTTATACTTCACTAAAGGGTTCAGCAAACTATTAAACCCAATTGGCGATTTACTGTATTAATCATTAAGTAAGTCACTTAGATAAGGGATGATGAGCGTATTCTCACCATCCCTTTAACATTTCCCACACCAGAGCAACGTGAGATACGTCGATAATTAGTCACTAATTGCGCTATTTTAATCGAAAACTGCATTAATTTGATTAAAATTTGAAAAAGACTATTGCCATATGGAAACACTCAGTATATTATCAACACAGATTTAGTTTTCTTGTTAATTTTGGTTACCTACCTGTAAGTCTGCTCAACTTCACTTCGTAAATAAACCCAAGACAAGCTTCTGTACATCGTTTTGATTTCAATTGATTTTTGTCGATATGATAATGTAAATTATATTCGCGCAATCTTATTGTCATAAAACTATGTTCTACTTACAAAGTTAAGTGCTAAATATGTATTAAGTTTTTATGGCTATATGTCATGTCCCAACATCGATGTTGCAGACATAAATAGACCTTTATCAACTATTTACATATCAATACTTGATTAGTGAGTAAAAGATAGGTTAAGTTAAATCTCGAAACATTAATCTTTTGCAACACTAAAAAATGCCAAGGATATTTTATTGAACAATTTTCTCACCTAATGGTGAATATTTAAGAAGGAATGTGACCTATGTCATACAACATGAATGGACACGATATTTCAGTTAGCTTTCCAGTTATCTCTATTTCGTCAAACAAGAATTCAATTGCTTTTACCGACAGCCTAGGTAAAAACAAAAAAACCTTTTCAAAACG
>NZ_JACJFI010000586.1 GCF_014164505.1 Shewanella sp. SG41-4
CGAATACTTAACGTAGCTGAGCCTAACGAACTACCAAGATCGTATATATTGCTTTGGGGCGTGACAAAACGGTTAGCAAAATCACCAATGGTATTGATGATTTGTGCATACCCAGGAACAGAGCGGCGGATCATGTCATTAAATACACCGGCAACTCGTTGATCAAACTGAAAGTCAGCAATTTGGTCGGTCACATGAGCGTATATCGTATCTTGTTGAGAGTTCATCAGCTGTAATGTGGAAAAGTTAGAAATGTATTTTAGCTAATCATGGTCAACCGCAGCAAGCATCCAGCTAATAATTTGTTAGTTTTTTTTCAAATAGTTGGCAAAGTTGTTATTAGGACTGGTTTTGCATGCTAATGAATGCTGGTATTATGTACACAAGCTTCGTAATATTAATGTCTAGTCTTAAAAAAGATGAGTCAAGACTGAATAATGGTATTATTTATCCTTGTACGCAGCTGAAAAAACATTTTTCTAAGCCATTACAACCATTTTTGTCAGTAAGCTATGATATTTAAAGCTTGGAATTAGCGCGTAAAGTAACCAGAAATGGAAATAAATAAGCTTATTAAATAAAGTAAGTATAAAAAGTGAAAGTATTAGGGAAAAAACTTGAAATTTATACCTTGGATATTAGCAATATTATTTGCGTGGATATCATTACCAGCGCAAGCAATTCACTCAGATAAGGCGAATACGTCATTACACCCATCACCTTTAGTCATTGTGATGGGAGAAGATACTTATCCATTTGAATATTTGGATGAGACGGGAACTCCAGCGGGTATTTTAGTCGATTTGTGGCGCGAGTGGTCTATCATTACTGATACTAAAGTGCAATTTGTGTCTCGGCATTGGCAACAGTCACTTGATCAGCTCGAACAGAAAAAAGCAGACATCCATATTGGTATGACTCAAAACCAAGCAAGATTAAAAAAGTTTGATTTTGCTAAACCATTTACTTCATTAAATACTTATTTATACGTTCACAAGTCGCTTAGTAGTAAAAAACAAATTAGTGATTTGGTTCCCTATCAAATTGGCATTGTGAGTGGCTCATCCCATGAAGCAACATTATCAGCATTAGAACCTAAGCTTAGTTTTAAGCGTTATCAAAATCGTGAACAATTATTACAAGCGGCCGTTAAAGGTGAATTGTTTGTTTTTGCGGGCATTGAAGGATATCAGCGCAACTTAGCACTTGAACAAGACATTGCCGCCAATTTTTACAGCTCATCGCGTATTCTCATCAAAAAAATCAACCTGGCTCCAGCAGTAGTAAAAGGGAATTTGGATCTTCTCAATAAAATTAACCATGGTTTTGAACTAATACCTGCGAAGGTAATTCAGCAAATAGAGCGTCGCTGGTTAGGCTATCATCGACAAACTTCAGGGGTCATTATTGCGATGCAAAATGGTGTCGAGCCTTA
>NZ_JACJFI010000587.1 GCF_014164505.1 Shewanella sp. SG41-4
CAAGGCGCCTGAATGTTTTGAAATTGAACAAGAGTTGATTAAGCGATGTAATATTCCGGTATTTCATGACGACCAACACGGTACTGCTATTGTCACTGCCGCAGGCATGTTGAATGCGCTCGAAATTCAAGGTAAAAAAATTGATGATGCGATATTTGTTTGTTTAGGTGCAGGTGCTGCTGCGATTGCTTGTATGACTATGATCGTGAAATGTGGCGCATTGCGTGAAAATGTTTATATGTTAGACAGACAAGGCGTTATTCATACTCGTCGTGAAGATCTCAATGAATATAAAGCGTTATTTGCCAACAATACCGATAAGCGTACCCTGCAAGATGTGATTAAAGATGCTGACGTATTTTTAGGGCTGTCCGGTGCGGATTTATTGGCTGCCGATGATATTGCGTTAATGGCTCCTAATCCGGTTATCTTTGCCTGTTCAAATCCTGATCCTGAAATTAAACCTGAATTAGCCCATAACATCCGTAAAGACTTAATTATGGGGACTGGTAGAAGTGACTATCCAAATCAAGTGAACAATGTATTGTGCTTCCCGTTTATTTTTAGAGGTGCACTCGATGTTCGCGCGTCGGTCATTAATGACGAAATGAAGCTTGCTGCTGTATATGCAATAGCTAACCTTGCCAAGGAGCCTGTTCCGGCCGAGGTGTTAGCTGCTTATCCTAATGTGTCATCATTGAGTTTTGGGGCACAATATGTATTGCCGAAACCAATGGATCCAAGACTACTGCCGTTGGTTGCTCGTGCGGTATCACAAGCGGCGATAGATTCTGGGGTGGCAAAAATCACCACATTACCGACAGAATACAAAGTGTAGAACGAAAATGTAAATAAACAGGTTTATTAATTCGAACAGGGATTAATTAGGCGTGTTGTCGTTAAGGAAAGGGGCTTTTGCCCCTTTTTTATAGGTCTAAATAAGAGTGACAAAAACGATTAGTGAAGTTGTACAACACAATCGTTATACTGGATGACATTGGAGTCATGAATACAAAAATAAATCCAGCAGGATAGCGGATAAATGAAACTCACCAAGATCCTTACTAAAAAATTGACCAGCTTTTGGCTGCTTTCATTAGCTGCGGTGGCTTTTGTATTTTTACTGTGTGCGGTGATGGGCTTTACTCAATTGACCTACACTTTTCAACAACAAAAAGTCGCTGAGTTAGAAGCCATGTTAGCCAACGATTATCAACAACATGGTAGTGACCAATTTTCTACTTGGTTACCCCCTTTATTGACCGCGTATAAAGCGGTTGATTTCTCCCTGTCGCAGAACACCCAATTAGTTTATCAATTTCATCGTGAACAAGCTGGTAACGTTAAAAGTAGTTTAACGCTTTATCAGACTCAATTAAGTGATGGTCAATTATCGATGACGTTAGTTATGCCGCCGCCATTTTC
>NZ_JACJFI010000588.1 GCF_014164505.1 Shewanella sp. SG41-4
TTCACTAATGTTTGGTGCGCGAATAGCTTCTGAATAAGTGGTACGAACTCGGAGTTGATCATCAACTTCCCAGCTTAAGCCAGTTTTCCATGTTGTTGCATTACCAATGGTGCTGTAATCCGCAAAGCGAATCGCAACATCTAAGTCTAGTTGACGTACCATTGGTAAATCGGCAAGCAAGGGAAGCGTGATTTCAGCAAAAATTTCGCTTACATCAAAGTCGCCTTTGTCTTCGCCTAATGCATTGAAGAAAGTACCCGCTGCATTTGAAGGTTCAAATATTTCACTTTCTTCCTTACGGTATTCAACACCAGTAGAGAAGCCTGCATAACCGGCAGGTAATTCAAATAAACTAGAGTTAGTTAGTGATCCACCTAATACGGTTTGCTTGATCACAGAGGAGCCTGTTGAAGTGGTATTAATATAATCAATGGCTGCTTGACTAGGCGCGCCAAAACCAAAAATATTAACTGGAACACAGCCTTCATCTCTAGCCGTCTGATCACGACACACCGCAACTCCGTTTTCTAATACAGAATCAAGGGCGTTGGTGTAATTGTCATAGATTAAGTTATTTTTATTAACGCGCTCTAAATCAGTTTGACCATAAATAGCATAGGCATCGTAATCCCAATCTTGGAATACTATACCTTCAAGACCGATAACATAACGTTGGGTTTCACGGGTATCATCTTCAATACGCGCACCCAAGTCCGTCATAAAGCGGCGAATATTAAGGGTATCTAATGGCGCTGAATTACCGTCGCTGTCTTTATTTGCTTTCATTAAAGCAACCAGCTCAGGATTGATGAAAGCGTTATCAATTTTGATATTGTTAACCGGGTTACCAAAGAAAAACGCTGGTTGACCTTCATCTGTTGATTGGCTGTTAACGTATTTAGCTTCAAAATAAACGTTATGATTATCATTAAGCTGATAGTTTGCTTTAAAGTTAATATTGTAACGTTCGAATTCTGGTTGTAATTCTACAAACTGGTTTAAGTTAGTTAAGTCACAATCCGCACAACGAATACCATCAACATTTTGACCAGAGTAAACATCTCTCAATGAACCATCAGGATTAAAGCTTTTCCAACCGTCTAAATTGAAAGTACCTGCATTACTAATGGTGTAGTGACCCGCATTAGGTGTCTTAATTTACTCGATTTAAGAAGTATGGGTTCTGATAGAACGCTCGTACTTGTTAATGGCAAGCGTCATGTATCAAGCTCTGCAGGTACTTCTTCTGTCGACGTCAATACCATTCCAAGTGTATGGATTGACAGAGTGGAGGTCATTACTGGTGGTGCATCAGCCATTTACGGTGCCGATGCGGTAACCGGTGTAGTTAACTTTATATTAAAGAAAGATGTTAACGGTTTAGATGTCTCTGCGACCAAGGGTTGGGCAGATGACAGTGACC
>NZ_JACJFI010000589.1 GCF_014164505.1 Shewanella sp. SG41-4
TTTTCAAACTTTCTTTTCGCCTTGAACTCTGTGTTTTGAAGCACTTAATTCAACCTGACTCAGTAACCGCTTGCGCTGTCTGCCGTGTCAGTGAATGCGCATCATAGGCACCACACGATTTAGCGCAACCCCTTTTTTATCATATTTATCAATTAATTTTTATACTGAACTTAACACCACCTTAAGCACATCTTACCCACAGACTTACCCACAATCATGAATCCTTTCATTCATACTTTACCAATGCTCATATGGAAAAATACATTAATGCTTTAGGTTATGAGTTTTGAATTTGTTCTATAACACTCCCAAAAATAGATGCATCAAGTGTGGCCAATGAAATAATCCAGATAGTGAGTAGTACAGAGAGGCAGGAGTGTTACCAATCTACAAAGATTAAACCTAGATTGTGGGTATATCAAATCAATTAACTGTCCGAGAGGCCCTAGAATCTACTGACCGCATATTACGATATAGGTGAATGAAGGTTAAACAGCATTCTCGACTGATAATATTCACGTTGTGATTTGATACTTAAGAAGGGATTTTAAACATTAATAGAGGATTACCGACTCAGTAATGCTCAAACGAGACATCATCGTTCTAAGCTACCCAATGATGAGTCTGCAATCCAGCCTAATTTGTGAAACGACAATTATACATTGGCATTATGAACCTGGTTAACGTTGGTGATGTTTGGTCAGGAACCCAATGACGGGAATAACCCGTGGTGATGGATTTATGCATAAGGAAAATTTGTTGCTTGAGTTTGTTGTGAATATCTTGATAAGAATTTGACTTGTGCAACATTAAGAAAGGCATCTCAAAGTTGAGGGCAGCCCAAAAAGATTGTGTTTCATTGATACAAAAGTTGTCATTAAAGTCGCCGTCAGTATCTATAAATATTGCGGAAGTAGAAATAAATCAAAACATGAGCAGAAGAAGTTACAGCAGGGGCAATGCTGTGATGGAAGGTTTTAAATTGAAAACAGAATGTACGCTTAAGAATGGATACTGCCATTTTTAATTAAGCGAAGCAGGATGAACTGAATTACCTATTAAAGTAAAACATGGTCATAGTTACTAATATACGGCTCAAAAAGCTGCCGTCATGTAAGAATAGTAATGTATACAGGTTTAGTTAACCGCATCAATAATACATTATGGATATTGTGGCTTAATAGACGATGTGGTCAACTAATACCATTTACATTAAATATGTGATCTAATTGGTCGTCATTTCCTTACTTCAGTATCGATGAATAATCTCAATCTTGCAGCATTAGTTAAATCTGAGAAAAGCGCACGTAAACGTATGCGTTATCTCGCCTTACTTCATTTTACCGAAGGTCATTCTCGTACTGCTATAGCCAACATGCTGAAGGTCAGTAGAACCAGTGTAAATACTTGGG
>NZ_JACJFI010000058.1 GCF_014164505.1 Shewanella sp. SG41-4
GAAGTGGATCGTCAAGGTCGTGTAAGACTATCAATTAAAGAAGCTCAAGCGAAAGAAACTGCTGAGTAATGTAATTTAAAGGCTTAACGACAAAAAAGGAGATCATTTGATCTCCTTTTTTTTATCTATAAAAAAATAATCTGTAATGTGCATGGCTCTTAGATTGCCAGATTGCTATGATATTGAATATTAATAGAACCTGATAAGGTAAAGCGGATGGAATGTAAACTACGCACCACAATCGTTGCCGTTGTTGTCGGTGCAAGTATGTTGTTGTCAGGGTGTGCTGCAACGTTAGGTTCAAATGATAATACTGCAGGGCAGATGATTGTTGCTCCTGTCATGCCTGACTATAAGTTGGAAGTGACACTGGCAAAGCTAAATGAAATTTTGGCTACCATGGAGTTAACTGACGAGCAACGTGCACGTTTTCATTACGATCGTGGGGTCATTTACGACAGTGTGGGATTGCGTTTACTTGGCCGAATCGATTTTCATCAAGCATTAAAATTACAACCCGATCTAGCCGATGCGTATAACTTTCTTGGTATTTATTACACTCAAGAAGGTGAGTTCGACAGTGCTTATGAAGCATTTGATGGTGTTCTTGAATTGTCACCAAACTATGACTATGCCTTTTTAAATCGTGGTATTGCATTATATTATGGCGAACGTTTTGAATTAGCCGTTAATGATATGAAAGCTTTCTATGATCGTGATCCTAGTGACGGTTATCGAGTTTTGTGGCTGTATTTGATGTCTTCATCTATTGATAGCAAGCTGGCCTTAGCTGATCTTGGGATACAGCGTCAGCAGTTAAAGGATCAAGATTGGGCCAGTGTGTTAGTCGATTTTTATTTAGGTAAGATCAATCAAGAACAAGTATTTGCAGCTGCGAAAGAAGGCTTGTCTCAGCCAAAAGAATATGCCGAACGTTTATGTGAAGCGTATTTCTACTTAGCTAAACACGCAGCTGAAAATGGCCAATATCAGCAAGCTGCTAATTTTTATCGTTTAACGCTAGCCACCAATATTTATGATTTTGTTGAGCATCGCTATGCGAGAATTGAATTAGCTAGAATGAAAAATATGATTCTTCAGTCCAGCGATTTGCCATCGAAAAGCTAAAAAACACTTTGCCTAGCCAATTCTACCGATAGGCGCTATAATTTGCGCCTTTTTTAGCGGCTAGTGCAAGGTTAACATGTCAGGCAATAAAGTTGAGGTCGACAAGCGTCGTACCTTCGCCATCATTTCGCACCCAAACGATAGCCACTAAGTCAGCCAACGCCAGTTTAAGACAAAATCCTACGTAAGCCCCTTATTTATCAGTGTTTATAGTTAATTCGCAAAGACAACCTGAGACAAAGAAAGCCCATCTAAGCCAGCAAAAATGTGTACAAATTTGCGTACAAAATTGTACTATACAAGCTTAATGATAAAAAGTTTGTACACAAAGCTGGTTAAAAGGTTATGGCATGGCGCTTTCAGACACATGGTTAAAGTCAATTTTATCTAAAGATCACGATAAGGCTTTTGAAAAAGCAGATCGCGATGGTTTAAGTGTGAGAGTGTCACCAAAAGGCAAGATCACGTTTCAAATTAGATATCGTTATGTAGGTAAAGCAAGTAGGGTAGATTTAGGCTCTTATCCATCATTAGGGCTTAAAGATGCCAGGATAGAATGCGCGAGATTGCGTGCAGAGCTAGAGAAAGGTTACAACCCTAAAGTTGTAAAAGTAACGGAGAAGAATGCAATTATTACTGCGATCACAGTAAGCAAACTTTTTTATGATTGGTATGAGAGTTACTGTGCTGAGAATAAAGTCGGCCATTTTGAAGTGAAGCGTTCTTTTGAATTACACATACTCCCTAAGATTGGCAAAATACCTGTAGATCAAATACTGTTAAAGACTTGGCTAGAAATTATTGAAAATAAGTCAAAGAAAACACCTGCTATTGCTCACAGATTGCTGACTAACGCCAAACAAATGCTCAAGTGGGGCGCTAAACGCCGCATGATAAGAGAAAATGTGTTAAATGACATAAGTCCTCGAGCAGATTTAAATATCAATAAGAATGTTGGTTCACGCTCATTTAACGATAATGAAATAAAGCTTTTTTTATTAGCATTAAATCACTCGCGTATCGCGCATAAAAACAAATTATTTCTCAAGCTATGCTTAGTACTTGGTTGTCGAAATGGAGAGCTTAGGCTGGCTAAAAAGTCTGATTTTGATATGGTGAAAATGGTATGGACAGTTCCACCTGAAAATCATAAAACAGGTAAAACAACAAACAAACCTTTAGTAAGACCTATTATTCCTCAGATTGTACATTTCATTGAAGAAGCTATGTTGTTAAGCGATAGCGACTATTTATTTAATAACGCTGGCACAAATGAGCCTATGGGTCGATCTGCTCCATTATCTTTGCCTTACAATATCAATCAATGGTTACGCAAAAACATGGATTTTGATATGCCACATTGGTCAGTCCATGATTTACGAAAAACAGCAAGAACAAACCTTTCAACATTAACAGAGCCACACATTGCCGAGATAATACTTGGACATAAGTTACCAGGCCAGTGGCAGGTTTATGACCATCATGCGTATTTGAGTGAGCAGGGTGTGGCGTATTCTGCATGGTTTGATCGCTTAACTACCATTGAAAATGATTAAGCAGCACTATTCATTCGACTAAGTTCCCACGATTCTACATCATCTATAGCCCAGAGATTCGGGCTACCAGCTGCAAGTAGTCTTGGTTGTGGGAATGGATATTCCTCTCTTTTCATCCAGCGGAATATTGTTCTTGTTGAGCAGTTGTAGCGTTCAGCTAAATGTTTAGTGTTCCAATAGCCTTTTGCTGCTACCGATGTTGATTTATTCATGGTTACCTCCAATCAGATCTGCTTTTACTTGATTCTCTAATAGTTTTATTACTGCTTGTTCACGACCATGTACTGTTGACAAGTCAAACTCAGGTCTTCGGCTTAATTGCTCAATTTGATTCTTGAGTTCATTATTTTGCTTGGTTAACAACGCCACTTCATGTCGTGCTTGGTTGAGCATTTTATTCATTGACATTATTTACCTTCCTTGGCCAATTTTTCGGCTAACGCTTTCATAAATTGTTGACATGAATAGACTCGATCTCGGGGCTGGCTATACCACTGGCTTAGTGCTTTTCTAATGACTTCTGATTCTTTCATGCTTATTCCTATGCCGCTTTGGCGGTGTTAATGCAAAGATCTGGAAGATTTGCACGGACAAGGGCTTCGGCAAACTGCGGCGGTACGCTGTTACCACATCTTGCAACCTGTTGGGTCTTGTTAGTTTTCCCGCTATATCCATCGATAATGTAGTCAGATGGAAAACCTTGTAAGCTGAAAAGTTCGCGCGCGGTTAGCATTCTTATGCCTATATCGATGATCACCATGGTTTTGTTGTTCCATGTGACTGTCACTAGCGCGATTCGGTCTTTGGTTGTTATGGTTGCTAGCGGGTCATCTAACGAACTCCACTGCCCACCACTTGAGTAGTAACGCATTAGGAATGCACTAACTTGTACTGCTCCAGCCTCTTGTTCGGCAGTTAACCCGCTTTCACCTGGCGCAACCATAGTTAGCCTTACCTCAGCATGATGTGTACCACCTGCGGTAATAGTTGGCATTAGATCATTTAATGAGGTTGGTTTGACATTTTTACGCAAGTGCACCATAAATGGGGCGACTAAAGAAAATGCACCTCCTTTAGGTGATGCAGTAATAGTTTTAAGCGGTTTATTAATGCTATAGCTGCGCTTACTTGACCAATTTGCTATCTCGACAATAAATGGATTAGGGTTTTCTAGTACATGCTTAATTGTACCAATAGCAATACGTTCTAAGGTTGCGTCAGCCAGTGGACGTTTAACCTTCAAACCTTGTTCTTTTGCCATTTCTTTAGTTAAAAATATACTGTGGCAAGGTAATGAAAAGTCGATTTTATCGGCAGCTGTTACCCACGGTTTTAATTCACCGGATAGCACTCTTGGGTCATGTGGTGCTGCGTGAGTCTTTTTTGGCCAAATTATTGGCTGTTTATCACAACGTGCGATCATGAATAGGCGCTTACGTATTGTTGGGGCACCATAGTCACAGGCCCTTAGTTCTTTAAACTCAACTTTGTATCCTCTACCTTTTATCAGCTTAGTAGTATCAATCAATCCTAATGTATCCACACATTCAGCTATAGATGGGTGATCTGCTTCTATGCCTGTGCTTAACATGCTTACAAATGCATTAAAGGTTTCGCCTTTTCGCTCAGGATCTGGCTGCATTTCACCCGTTACTGGACATTCAATTAATGGACCCCATGTTTTAAATTCTTCAACGTTTTCTAGCATCATCACACGGGGGCGAACTTTCAACGCCCAGCGAACAGCAACCCAAGCTAATCCGCGAATTTCTTTTTTAACTGGTTTGCTTCCTCTAGCTTTACTGAAATGCGTGCAGTCAGGTGAGAACCATGCTAAATCAACTGGCTTACCCGCAGTGGCTTGCACTGGGTCAATATCAAATACTGATTCACAATAATGTAATGTGTCGGGGTGATTCGCTGTATGCATCGCAATTGCATCTTGATCATGATTATCAGCAATATCAACACTACGTCCAATCGCCCATGCAATACCGGTACTAGCACCTCCACCGCCGCAAAAGTTATCAACAATTAATCCATTCATGCTGCTTTCCCTTGTATGCGTAGTTTTGAATCAGCGGTGCTGGCAAAGAGCTCTGCATCAGCTTGGGTAAAGTCGCTAACTTCAATGGCGTTGTAGGTTTTACACATGCCCCAACCGCAATAGTTGTTTGGCTTGTATGTCACTTCAACTTGCGGTTGATCAGCCATAAGCGTGAAGAATGGATCTGATATTGTGACAACCCCTTGTTTGGTGCTGAATGTTTTGGTTACCTTATTCATGCTGCATCTCCCATTGGTTCGCACTGAACTAACATTGTGTTTAGCTCTGCTATGATTTGACTTGGGCGCATCTTTTCGAGCAGTCTTTTATTTGCGAGCTCTAATAAGACATGAGCACGATGATCATTGTGTTTGTTCGGGTTTGCTTTAAAACATTCCTCTACGATGTAACGCACTTCACTTGGCCATTTAGTTGTAGCCGGTTCGGTTTCAGCATCTTTGGCAATGAGCTGTTCGATATCGATTTGTTCACCTATTTCGGTATCGTCTTGGATGATTTCGACAGTATTTTTGATTGTTGTAGCGGTCGGTGTGTGAAAAGCCGCTACATTGATAATTTCTAACATGACTTGACCATCACGTAATAAGTCATCTCTGTTGATGTAACTCATACGTTCACCACGCCAATCCTTATCGAATATAGCAATTGCGCAAGCAAATCCTGCACTTGATGCTGATTGGGTTTTGTTAGCTGGTTTAAACCAAGCTGGAAGATCAAAACTGATGCGGCCGCGAATGAAGCAAACGTGATTGGCATCTTCTGGCCACCAAACTTCGCTGGTTGCTGACTTTATGAGATAAATTACTTTGGCACCTTTGTCGCGCTCAAGTCGTGTTTTATCAATGATGTTACGCATACCTGTAATAGCTTGTTTGTCATCGTAGCTTGAGCGCGAATAAGGTGGGTTAGCAAAACCTTTGCAACCATTCAGGTCTTTTGCCCAGTCTTGAATCAGAGCGTTATCCTCTACTGTGTAGTAGTTAGCACATTTGTTATTTTCACCATCGCTGAATATATCGAGTACAAAGGGACCAAACTTTGCGAATACTCCCCAAAACAACGCTGGAGGCGTTTGCCACTGATCACCCACTTCTTTTAAGTAATGAGTTGGCCGAGCTTTTAGTTCGGCTAATGATTGTGCGTATTGGCTGGTGGCCTTCATAATGCTGACTCTCTATGAATAATTTTATGCATTTCAGCTTCTAAACTTTCATTTATACCGCTAGCATTAAGATAATCGGCTGCTCGAATAACTAAGTCTTCTAACTCAGAAATTCTCGATTCTGCAGCGGATAACTTAGCCATTTGCTTTTGCCAATCCATAGCTTTGACGCTTTCAATGACAGCGGCAGTTTTTTCGAGTTTCTTTTGGTTGCGTACGAAGTTTGAAAGCTCAATTTTATGACGCGCTGTACAACGTTCTGCTGGTAATGACGTTGTGTAATACAGCTTTAATGCGGCGATAACTTCTGGTGATCTAATGCGGGTAAGAGACAGAATGGATTCAATTCGGTTTATTGATTCAAAGCCTGGGAGGAGGTAGTTCATGCTGCACCGCCTTGTGAAATCATTGCTACATTACCAATCCATGTTAATTTCTTCGGGTTAAATGATTTGTTAAACCGACGAATTATTGGCTCGTGTGATTCGACTCCATTGATTGATTTTTTATGGATATCGAGCATGTCACCAAACCCAGTGAAATAAGCCATGTAGTAATACCTACTTTTGGCTTGACCAGAAGTTCCAGTAGGGCGTCTAACAATTTTGAAAGGCTTTATTTCATAAAGTCCGCATTCAAATGAGTATGAAAACTCTTTTTGTATAACTTTGTTAGCTATATGCAAGTTAACTATCATGCTGCACCGCCATTACTACTTTTAGTTGATGCCTGGGCTTTATTCCATATAGCCATAAAGTCACTAAACAAAGCTTCAGGATCATCTTCATAACCCCATGTAGTGATATTTTTGCCATTGACGTAAATCTCAAGTAACCCATCATCAGGTGTCGCAACCCAAGTTAACTTGTTGCCATAATCATCAGTGAAAGAACCTTGGTTGTTTTCAGTTTCGATTAAATCGTGGCAATCTTCGCAAAGCATAGATTTAAATTCATTGGGGTGACTAACCATGTCGTTTAGTTCAACGACATTCCCGCAATGCGGGCAGGGTGTTGGCATATCCATTACGCTAAATCCTCGATGCTAATACCTAACTCTAGGGCTAGTTTGATGTCTTCAGAACGGCGTCTTGCTGCGGCTTTTGTTTTTGCTTGATCACTAATGGCTTTATTGATTACTTTGCGGTCGCGGTATTCAGTGTCGTCGTTGATGATGCCATTGAAGCAATTGCGACTTTTTAACTGGCCATCCCATTCAATGTCTGCTTTGGTCACTGTTGGTTGTTGCACAACAGGTTTTGAGTTAGTGACTTTCAACACGGCAGGCTTTTTTTGTTTAGGCTGATAGGTTCCGCGCTTTTGCTCGAGGATCCGCTCACGGTTCGCCTGGTAGTAGGCTCGCGCTGCTATTTGCTTTTGAGTGAGTTGGCTCATGCTGCAACCCCTTGTTGTAGTTGCCCAGCTTCACGACCGCACTCTAAAACGAACTCAGGTACATTAAGTGGCGACTTCTCCAAGCGCGCAGGCATTATCAGCGCGACTACTTCACGGTTTAGCCCTGCAACTACTAAAATTGCATCATTAGAGCTATAAAGATAAACAGATACAGCGCCATATTTTTGCATCGATGTAAGCTTGTTTAAGCCAGTTAGATAATGAGTGTTAAGGCCGATATTTTTCGTTGGTTTTGGTTCGCCTAGACTTTTAAATAACCGGCTAGCCACTGGACATTGATCATCTATTGGCTTAATGAATTCGATGTAACTGACAAACTCACCATCATCTAAGATACTTTCATCTAAAGGGAATTCGCTGTATTCAATAGAGTTAACTAGAGCTTTTCCTTTAATTATGATGATATTTTTTGATGAAAAAATGCCACGACCTTTTTTCTTTGATGCCGACAACAAGCCTTTGCTAATTGGGAATATGTACTCACCATCACTGAATCCTTCTTTATCGTGAATAGTGACTAAACGGTGCCCATCTGTTGCCGTTAATACCACGCCCTGTCCTGAGTGTGGCTTGACGTGGAACCCGTTCAAGCAGTAACGCATGTCACCTTTCCCCATAAATTCATAAAGCATTTCTAAATATTGGTTGTTAAACAATATATTCATAATCGCTGCTCTCTTCGATTGTTAGCCTATGTAAGTTGACCATTCCAAAACTTCTTTTTTTGTTTTTGGGTTAATGGCGCCTGTTGGTTTTCGGTATCTAATTTCAATATCACGGCACTGTTCTTGTGCTTTGGTTAGCTCTGCGTATTGCTGAGCTAAACGTGGGGTCGATAAGCTGTGACTTAGCTTTTGTGCTTTCATTTTGGCAAACAGTTCATCACGGGTTTTCGCTAGCTTTTTTTGGTATTCATCAATAGTTAGCTCTCGTCTATTTGGATAAGTACCTGTGAATCTGCTGCATTTTTTATCTGCTGCTTTTTTAACTAATGTTTCGCTTACTCAGAATACAAAAAACATAGCTAAGCCCTCATTAACCGCGACGATTGATGTTGCTGGTGGATTGCAGTTAATCGCGTTTTGGTCACCATAAAACCTGACTTTAATCTTATTAGTCGGTTTCGATGTTCAGGAAAGTCGCTGATCATCTGCTCCATTTCAGCTAGCTTCTTGTCGCACCATTCCAACGTTGCGGGTTGTTTACTCATGACCCACCTCTGCTGCAATAAGTTGTCTATTCTTCCAGTCGCTTATTCTGTTACTGATGTGTATCACTGGCTTTTCTTGCTGTTTTAATCTGAATAAAAGCACTTTATTCACGCAATTCACTCTCATACTGCTTATTTCATTTAACTGACCGGTGAACTCAATAAAGTTTATTTTGAACACCTCAGTGCATGTGTTGCTTTTTAAGTACTGCTCAAGCTCTGTTGCACGTTGGCGAACGGTAGGGCACTTCATTAGATTCGGCATTAATGCGAGGCGACACGCCATGCCAAGATTCATTATCAGTTTTGCTTCTGTTACTGATTTACTTTCTTGATAGTTAGTTTCCATACATTCCTCGCATTAAATGGTTAGTTAGAACAAATCGAATGGGATTAATTTGGCAATAAGTTGAATAATTAAGTCGATAAAATCGGGTTGCTGGCTGTTTATAACAAACATGGTTTACCTGCCTGGTTGATGAACGTGTTTGGTTTTATCGCTACCACTCGTGTCGATTGCTTTTTTAGTGCAAGTGACAAATGGCAGCTGTAAAACCTACTCAGCGAATTTCTGTCCTCCATCGCTGAACACTTGGAGTGACCTAGTACTGTCTTGGTACCGTAATCAGTTACGGCACCAAGGCGGTGTTTAGTCGTTCATGGTTCTGATTGTTAAAGAGCGGATTAGTATTTCTGTGAGACAGTATCTAATCAATGAACAAATGTTAGTTTACTAACTATTGAGTGTCAATCAGTAAAGTTAGAAAACTAACATTTTGTTTGTTTTCTTGATTCTTGAAAGATTGGGTACAGGATGTGGGTTATAAATGAATAGGGTGGGAAGTGTATTCTTTGGGGGGCGTATATGTATGGGAGGAATTACAGGCTGTGACAGCAAGTTTTCAGGCATAAAAAAACCGCCGAAGCGGTTTTTAGTATGGTTGTATATAAATCTATGTTAGTTGAAGTGGCCTATCATTAAGTCGTTTTTTATCTGCTATTTCAGATTGTTGATGCTAAATGTGTAAGACAATAATTGTAGTTTGATAAAAATTAAGGTTGTCATGAACGGTAATAACTCAATAGTTTGATAAATTATCATAGGACAAATTTAATTTTTTGATAATAAAGCTTGATCACTTTTAAAACACTTTTGGACAGAAGCGTGTTAGTGCCTAAGATCTAACACTCACTATTCGCATTATGATAAGTATGGTGAATTTAGATTAACTCTGCCATAACCGGTCTGGGTTCGCTGGCGGCTTTTTTTGCGTAAGCGAAAAAGGTGACAGCGTACCCAAATCCGCGTTGATTGCCTTGTTATAACAATTGATCTCCACAGCAATAATGGTAACTCAGCCCACTACCACAAAAGCAGTTTACTAGCTTGTTTCCAGTCTTAATATTCTTTAGAACCAATAAGTTACCATTTTTATCTACAGGGCCGTCATATGAATCCCAGACCAGAACTGGGCGACCTTTTATTTTTTCCATGAATTCGGCTGGAGGATTAGGGTTTGCTACTATTATCTGAGCCGATTTTGGCAAAGATTCAATAATTGCATCTATCTCTGGTCTATCACATGGAAAATACGATATTCCGATAAAGACGCAATGAGTACAAACTACTAATTCTTCATTGAATAATTTGTTCGCTCGTGCAACCCATTGGTAATTTGTGTATTTACTTGCTTCGTTCGGTATTATACAAAGCGGTTGAGAGCGAGGATAAACTAGATTATCTCGATCCAATCTAATTATTTGAGAGTCGTTCAAATCAACAAAATTAGTTAATGGGTAAGATGCGGAATATGAGATGCTATTTGGGGCTATTTCAAAATCAACGGAACCATGAGGTTTAACTAAAGGAATTCCGTATCCATGGTGATTGATTTGTAATGAAAAATATTGTTTCTTGAGATCATCAAATATCGACTCTAAAAGAAGATCATAGTTTAGGGATATGGCAGATCGTATCTCATTATTGTGTAGCTTTATCCAATTGTACCAAGGCCAAGCCCTATGGCTTTTTAAAATACGCATTTGTTCTAAAGCATATATAGAAAAAGCTATGGTCAAGAAATGACGAGCTTCTAACGGCGTAATAAATACGTCAATGTTATGCTCTTCACATACATTTTTATTAAGAGCTTTCGCGAAAATCTCAAAATCAGAGACAGATTGATATCGTTCAGCTAATACTTTTAACCTAGGCAGACTGTCTAAAAATGCATTACCGGCTGACGGACAAGAAATATTCCAAGAAATTGGTTCCTGCGTATTCCACTCGCGAGCCAAACCGCTAAAGTGACCGAAACTCATGGATAATCCATTTCCTACAACTAACGAAATCTTCGGCTTACTCATCTATTTCCAAAATTGTTATAACAGCTTATTGAACGGCTCGTCAAATAAAGTCGGCAGCTTAAGTTATTGATTAATATCATCCTACATTTACTATGTCGTTGATGTAAAGCGATAAATCATTCTCAAAACCCAGAAACAAACTGAGGTTGCCTAAATAAAGTGTTCATAAAATCACTAATTTAATTTATTTATTATAAAATCAATAGCTTAAGTTTACCCATATAATTTCACTTACCACTTCAGGCTTATTTATTGAGCTATTTTATTAAAATTAAGCCAAAACGCATTATAACTGTATATAAAACCAGCTCATTAGATTATGCAATCTAGCAAGTAAATAATGGTCTCTGTAGAAGTGCAATATCGATTAACTTTTGTATGGAAAACGAAGGCAAGCACTGTTAAATAGAGCTTTGGTTCTAACCAACTTTGGGGCATAAATGAGGTAGCTGTTTGTTAAAATAACCTGCAAATCAGCTTGTGCATCGACTATCTACAATTTTATTTGCATTACCTTGAAGCTTTTCAATACGTTTAGAACGTTTACACTCCCATCTAGTAACAGGATCTTGTTTGTCCCAAACTTGCATTAATTGACTTTGTTGCTTACTCATTTTGTATTTAGGATAAGTCTGTTCCATATACATATATGTTCGAGCGATAATGCCACGAGCTCCTGCAGGAGGTTGTGCCTTGCGATCATCAATTCGCATGTCGCAACTACCAAAATCAGACTTCGCAGATGGCAGCATAGTAAAGTTATAGTTACTACGTAGCGCATTGACGGCACCAATAGCAGGGAAAAGATTGTGCATATCGGCCTGCATATATCGATACTCTGTATTCATCTTCTCAGCACATTTTCTTCCCTTAAACGGCTTTCCTTTGCTATTAACACATTCGTTATGACCATCACGCCATTCGCTAAAAGCACGGCCAAAGTTCTCGGCTGGAACCACATGTTCCCATTCAACTTTTTTAGCTCTTTTTAAATGAATAGTAGTAACAAAACCTTCTGGAGCTTCAATGTTCTTTTTATCATCAAAATTAGCCCCACAGTAAATAGTCACTCGATGGTCTTGGTATACCTGGCGTTCAAGTATCTTTTTGGCTTTACTGAATGAATCGTTAGATATATTGCCTTCTGCAACGGCTGCAAAGCTAAAAATCAGAAGTGTTAGGGGAAGTATAATCTTAGAAATAGTCATAAATAAATATCTTAGAAATAGAGTAGCTAGATAATGCCTTACTTTTAGTATCTATACCAAACCGACGGATAATTTGACTCATTTGGGGGCAGAAATATGTTAGTCCTTAACCCGTTTCCTCACCAAATGAAGCTGTTTATGATCATCTATACTAAAATGCGTATCTAATGCTAAGTTGTGATCGGAGAGGACCATTGATTAATTATTTATATCTATAAATGCATTAGAGTTTCCACCAAGCTTAGTCATATTTCACTGCCACAGTGTTTACACTTTATTGCTGCAATTAATATATCTTCTGCACAAAATGGGCATTGCTTTGTTTCTTTAGATTTTATAATTCTTGACGGCCTAGGAGTATTTTCGGCAGCCACTCTTATAGGGTCATGGCTTTTAATTGCCCATACCAATGCCGCGACCCAACCGAGAAGAGTCCAACCTAGAAAGAGGTTAAGTGCAAAAATAGAATAAAAGTTTGGCTGTTTATTGATGTAGGCTTCATACATTGGAAAGAAGTATAGGATGATAGCAAATAAAAAAAACAGATAAGATACAAGTATCCCAAAATCATTAAGCTTACCAACGGGTAGTTGGCCTAACTGGTAGGTAAACCCGGTTAACAACAGCAGTATCAATAGCCTTACAATAAACATACAAAATCCTTTTTCATGTTTTGATAAACTTAATTATTCCAAACGTTTAGTACTGACCACCAAAAAACCCACCCTATTATATTGATGTCTTGCATCTTTTCTGGTTGGATAAACTCGTCTGGGAACTCATCATTGTTATAGCTTTTAATGCGAACGCCACCACCAGGTAGGCGATAGAGCATTTTAACTCGCAGCATTCCATCGTGATCGACAGCGTACATCTCACCATCAATAATAGTCTTTTTACTCGTATCAATGCCAACAGTAGTTCCATGGCGAAGCACTGGAAGCATGCTATTTCCTGCAACTGTGACGCACGCCGCATTTTGCGGATCAACGTGACTCTTTTTCAGCGTAGATTTGGCAAAGCGTAATTTATAACCATGGTTTTCTTGTACAAATGTAGATCCATCACCTGCAGCTAATTCAACTTCCCTAAAAAAAGGCAGTGCCACCTCGTCATCCCTTAATGGTGTATTGCTATCCCATAGCTCAAAACCTGCATGCCACTCTGCATTAGGTTCATTTGGTGCACTTGTTACGTCTTCACCATTTAGCAACCATTCAGGGGTGCAATCGAGTGTTTTACTTAAATTTATAAGGTTTATACCTTTTGGGGTATTCATCCCTAATTCCCACTGAGTAATAGAGCTAGGCGTTATTTTCAAAGCTGTAGCAATACTCTTTTGAGTTAGCTTAAGTTCTTTTCTTCGACGCTTAATTCTATCGCCAAGCAATTCAGTTTGGTAACTCATGAGCGCCTCTATATTAGTTAAATATTTATAGTTAGTAATCTTACATTTATTTTGCATTAGAAACCTTTTGTTGGTAATGTTAGAAAACTAACTTTATGGAGCTATTATGAAAACGTCTGATGCGGTTTCTTTTTTCAAGACTAAGACTAACTTGGCAAAAAAACTCGGGATTACACATTCGTCTGTTTGCCAGTGGGGCGAAGAAGTGCCTGAGTTGCGAGCGTTTCAAATTGAGCGACTAACAAATAGCGAGCTTACGGTTCATCCAACCAAAGCAATTGAATCAGCTCCCTCTCACAAAATTGACGTTTCTAGTCGTTGTTAAGAAGGATATACACACTGATGACAACTCGCACATTAAAGCGCAAAACCCTTTCATGTACTGATCCTCTCTATGCGGCCCATGCGCTGGGTCATGAGTTCGGTGTTGATAAGTTAGCTAACACGCTGTTTCAACAACCTGGAGTGATGTACAACAAATTAAACCCAGAGAACGACAGTAATCATTTGTACTTGCGTGATGCTGTTCACCTTACCGATATTGCTAATGACGACCGGATATTAAGTGCATGGTGTAGTCAGCGTGGCGGGGTATTTGTAAAGCTACCAGAGGCCGTTAATTGCGATGAAGAGTTAAGTGATCAGCTGCTTAAAATTAGTGAGCAAATGGGCATGGCGTTAGCTGAAATTAGAGCATCACGGGCTGATGGCGTGATTACTCATGATGAATTTGAATCTATTGGGCGCGAGTTAACCAATACCGTTCGTGAGGTGTTGTCACTAAAGGCAGTCGTAAGCAGCCAAGTGCGTGAATTGCCAACATCTAACCAAGCGACTACCGCAAAACTCAATACCGTGAAATTCAACCCCGGCATTAATTCAGATGTTTCAGTCAAGGTGACCGCATGAGTGATGCTGCCGATGATGCCGCTAAAGAAGCCGATCTTCATTTTGCCGCTGCATTACAAGTGCGTAAGCCTGTATTGCCATTCAATGGGTTTTGTCATTACTGCATTGAGCCTGTTGGGCCTAATAGTCATTTTTGTGATGCCGATTGCCGTCATGACCATGAACGATTAGTGATAAACGGGAAACTGCGTCGATCAACTCAAATCACTTAAGTGATAAGTATTCATCTGTAAGTTGGCTGTCGAATTCGTGACTTTAATTGATTTATAACTAACAAAAAAATAAGAAAGCCCACTAGAGCTGTGGAGGCCGTGGGCTTAATACCGTAGAGGTTTAATGATGTTACAAAGAACAGCTGATTGCGTCAATAGCGATGTGAATAGCAATGTAGTGCCGTTTAGGCCAGTTGCTGATAGTAATAATGAGTGTGAGCGGGGTGTCGTTGTGAAAGCAGACTTGGATGATGGTTATTTACGACTGTCTAACACGCTGGTGGACAAGCTCTGCATGACAAAATTGAGCGATAGAGAAAGCCGTGTATTGCTATCAGTGATACGCAGAACCTATGGCTTTGGTAAAGCGCTTGATTGGATATCGTATAGCCAAATTGAAGAGATGACAGGCATTGATGCAAACAATATTTCTCGTATTGCTGGTGGCCTTTTAAAGCGTAATATTTTAATTAAAGAGGGCAAAAAGTTAGGCATTAATAACATTGTGTCAGAGTGGGAAGGTAAACCTGAACTCACTAAAAAGCCTAAACTCGCTAACATATCCGACCTGTCTAAACAGACAGTAAAACCTGTCGATTTGAACAATGGCACTGTCAGTTTAGACAGTAAAACCTGTCAATATAGACCCCCACAAAAGAAAGACAATACTACAAAAGAAAGACAAAAAGATATTTGTGCTAAATCGTCGTTTAATGACTTTTTTAAAGTATACCCCATTCACCGCAAGGGTGGATCTGATTCAGCCGCCTGGACTGCATGGAAATCTGAAAAACTAACTGATCAAGATTGTAAAACCGCCATTGAGTGGTTAGCCCAAGCAGCACAGCGGGACCCAAGCTGGGGCGTTAATGCTTCAGGTCAATTCGTACTCGGTGTTACTAAGTTTATTAGAACTAAAACATGGCTGACGCCGCTTCCTCAAGTTGTTAATCGACAAGTTAACCCTTTGCACACTCCTGCACATAGTGTTGATCACAATCCATACGCTGACTTTGCTAACGATTTTAATACGGAGCTATGAACATGAATTCGACGCCTTCAGTGTCAACTGAGCTACACCGTTTATTAAAAAAAATGGGCTGCCCAGAAAATGTTAAACCGTTTGATCGCGAGCTTATTGCTGCTGAGAAACGTCAGTCTGAGATTGCTTCTGCTGCTGCTCACCAGCAACGTGTCATTGAAAAGTTGATGGGTTCGAGTGGGTTGAATACTCACTTTTTAGAATGCACGTTTGATAATTATGTGATTGAAAATGATGAACAGCGCCGAGTCGTTGATATTGCCAAGCGTTATGTTGATAAGTTTGATGAGTTATTGGCAACCGGAAAAGGCTTTTTGTTTTTGGGTACGCCAGGCACGGGCAAAAATCATTTAGCCAGCGCGATGGCCAATGCGCTAATGCGCAAACGTTACTCTGTGGTGTTGATCAGCGTTATGGATTTGTTTGCCAGGTTGCGTATGTCTTACAGCGATAAATCGTTAACCGAGGAAAAGCTGATTGCTGAATTTATGAAACCCCAGCTACTGGTAATTGATGAGCTTGGCTTACAACGTGGTAGCGCCGATGAAGTGCTTTGGTTAACTCGGATTATCGATAAACGCTTATACGGTCGTAGACCAACAGGGTTTATTACCAACCTAAACCAAAAGGCGTTGCACGAGCTGCTCGGTGAACGTGGTTACCAACGTGTTCAAGATGCGGTGAGTGTTGCAGTGCCATTTAACTGGCCTAGTTACAGGGGGCGTAAAAAGAATGGCGCTTAAACAACTCAGCGAAAATTCCCCTGATTTTTACAGTGGGATTAAAGAAGTTAAATCGCCTACACCAAAAAAGAACCGCATAGGTTAGAGCGCAAGGATTACCCGTTGTTTTGGAGTGGTGAGAAAAATGCCGAAGGCAAAACAGATATTGTTTGGATATTAAAGAAAATGCGGGTTATCCCCGCATCGATGAAGCATCAAGTTTCAGAAAAGTATGAGTCATTATTTTTAAGCGACAAAGTGAATGGTAGAAAATTAGCCAACACGTATTTACATGATATAGCCAATAAGTTCAGGGGTGTTTAGTTTATGAAAATAGGTATAGACCCTGATTTGACGAAAAGTGGTGTGGCCTTAGTGGTTAATGGAAAAATTTTATTTCTTAAGAGTCTTGGGTTTAGTGAATTGATTGCTTATGTGGTGGGTTTAGATAATCAACAAGGCTTGGTGACGGTACTACTTGAGGATGTGGATAACAAAAAGCCTGTTTTCCCTAAGCGGCTAAAGCAGGCTAATAAAGGACAAAGCCCATTGTTGCAGTTTGTTGGCCACGCACCCAGCCAAAGCGGGTCCGCGGCTAAAGTGAATATGAGCATTGCAGAAGACCTGGGCAAAGTGAAAGCCACTGCCAGATTAATAAAAGAACTGCTAGAAGATAATGGTGTAACGGTAAAGCTAGTTAAACCACTGCGTGGGCCTATAAAAGCAGCCAAAAAGAATAGTGCCTATTTTAATAAGATAACAGGTTGGACTGGGCGCAGTAATGAAGATACCCGTGATGCAGCATTGATTGCATTGTTCGGCTAGTTATCTGTTATTTCAACGCTAAAGCTTGTGCTTAATAAGGATTTTTAGATGGTATCAATTGAGCGATTATTTTGTTTGATTTCACCTAAGTCGCTCGATATCGCGGCCGTTATGGGTGGGTTTGGTGTGTTTAGTAAAGATGACGCAATAGGGGTTATTGCTATGATCCAAGGTAAATTTCCGATTGGTGCCAGAGTATTAGAAACCAGAGTGAATGATGATATCGATATGAAAAACACTCTGATTTCAGCATTGTCGGCAAGGTTTGTTACTGAAAATTTAAAGCCAAAAGCGGCGAATGCCTTGGCGTTGATGGTTATTTCCGAAGTATGTAATTCAAGAACCTGCAAAGCGTGTAATGGCACTGGGTACCGATTACCTCGTCGTTATGATGCATACAGTGGCTGCCCTAATTGTGCTGGCACCGGTGTGAGATTAAACACGACAAATAATCTAGCCGGTACGTTTTCGTCAATGGTGAATGTTTTGGTTACCCAGGAGCAATTTAGCAAAGTGTTTTATGATCTATATATGGATGCTGTTGATGATTTGTATAACCAAGTGAATGCCGCTGAGCGCTATGGGTACCAAATACTGAACATTATTAAAAATGAGCATTTTGGAGTCGCTAGTAATGATTAATACTGTTAAGGACCTTGTTGTTCGACTTAACGTAGAGGCTGAGCATCTTGAGTCTATTGGCTGTCATGAGGCTGCTTGTGGGGTGCATTCATCGATTAGAGTTATTCAGGATGAGCTTGATGATCATAGCGCTATTGGCAACGCCGATAGTCATAGAATTGAACCGCTAGAGCGATTAAATACTAGATTAATAAACGCTCTGGCTCGTCAGTCAACAGCCATGCAACGGTTTAATCATTACTGCAAAGAGGGCATTTTATCTACATCACAATTTCACCAACTGGTGCAAAGTAACAAAGCCATTAAAACAAAAATAAGGCTTTTACCACGTTGCCCGGTATGTAATGGGGCGGGTAATACTAAGCCGCTGTTTTATGTTTATGAATGTGACTCTTGCGGCGGTACCGGTATTAATTTAGCCAATACCACAGAGCTCGTACGCTTACAGCAAGCCATTATTCATGGGGAGTTCGATTTGATTGAAAAGCTAGTTGCTGCGCTGTTTAAATGTGGGTTAGCCGATGCAGACAGAGCAGCTCTATCCGTTGCAAACTTTTACGACAATAGTGCCAATAACCTGAGGTTAGATTGATGACAGTTGCCACAATCCAATTTACCGACTCAGC
>NZ_JACJFI010000590.1 GCF_014164505.1 Shewanella sp. SG41-4
CTCATCGTGGAGCTTGCCAATGGTTACCGTGATAATTAATGGTGATGTTGTGTCTAGTTGATAGAAGTCGGCATCGTTGAATGAGTAAGAGCGTCTTGCACCTAGAGCCAAATCGATGGCTTCTAAAATTGTCGACTTACCAGAATCCCCAGGTCCTACTAGGCAGTTAAGTCCAGGCGTTGGATTCCAAGACAGATATTTAATAGCCCTAAAATGCTGTATTTCTATGTGACGTATAATCGACATGCCAAATCCCTTTGTTAATAAGCCGAAAGCACCAATTAACATATCACCTAAAGCGAGCGATGGACATGTGGTAGATCATTATTTTTAAGCTCATAGAGTGTTTTATAGTATTAAATAAAATATGTTTACCTATTGTTATTTAATACTTTTACCTTGACATTTCTCTAAAATGGTTTGAGACTGCAATCGGACCTATCGTCTAATTTGGCAAGACGCTGTCCACTGGACAGTATCCCGGTTCGATTCCGGGTAGGTAAAGGGCATTTTAGTGAGTGTTTTTTATCTACCTTGGATTGGATTTATGTTAGAAGAAGCTAGAAATGGAGTTTTTGCGGCACAAACTGAGAATGTTAAAGCATTAGAGCAAGCTTGGAAGCTCATAAATAAGACCATTAATGCAGCCTACTCTCGTGGTGATAATTCTTCAGCAGAAATCCATACTAAATTATTGGCCCAAGTTTACTGTGCTTTCGCTGAAGCTGTTCTCTCTAAAGTCATTCACACTCCTAACGGTTTAACTAGTGAAGAAATTGCTCAAGTTAAGGTAAAAGGAAAGCGGAATATAGTGGATGCTTGGAAGAAATGTGTCGAGCTTGCATTAAGAAAAGTTGATGGTAAAAGTAGTGGTCATATTGCTAACACCCAGAAAAAAATCACCTCCCTTATAGATTCCTATATTTACGACCCAAGCTTATTACGAAACAAAATCGCTCATGGACAGTGGAAAGTCGCATTAAATTCAAATAATACTAAGGTGAATGTCAGTATCACTGAAAAAGTTAACTCTATAACAGTTATTGAGCTTTATCGCTATAAGGCAGCTTTTCAGAGCTTATTTCGAATTGTAGAGGATATTATTGAATCTCCTAATAAGGCTCATCATCGAGATTATTGGGCTCATATAGTTAAATTTGAAGAGTCTCAGCTTCAAATGAAAGCTTGGACAGTTGAAAACAAAATAGAAAATCTTAAAGCCAAAAAGGCTAGGGCAAACTTTAAGAGGGCTTCTTAGCGCTCATAATTTCGAACGCCCTCCATATCACTTCAAGATATTTAATTCTAAGAAGCTTTTTTCCAAAAGCTTCTTAGGCCACCCTGAATATTGAACGTCCTCGAATGTTCCTAGTATAGGCTTCGGTTATGTTACTTAATCGTACCGATTAAGT
>NZ_JACJFI010000591.1 GCF_014164505.1 Shewanella sp. SG41-4
TTTCCGAAAATTTACCGATGACGTAACTGTAATCGTTAAAATGCAAGGACTATAAGGTGGAAGAGAGTGGATTGATGATCGAACAATTCGTCTGCATAAACAAGGTAACACTTGGGTTATTGTTGAAATATTACCCGAAAAAGGTCGTATTGAAGGGTAGTCTTAAGTCAGAGCAAATTACCATTATTGGCTAGTTTCATTATTATGTTTAGCCGTAACATAAGATAAAAACAATTATCACTCATTCGGGTATAATCACTATTCAATAGTTTGCATATTCACAAAATAAACAATTGATAAAATATTAAAAATAACCAATAAAAATAGCAGCCTAGGCTGCTATTTTTATTTTTTGTCGGAGTATTCAATGCAACAACTAAGTTGTCAAAGCATTAATCAGCTCGTTCAATCGTCTTACTCTTCGTTAGAAGGTAAAGACTCTAACACGTCATCTTTCACTTGATAGTAAGCGTTTTCGTATTCATGAACTTCCATAATAACTCCAATCTTTTAGGTCGTTTTGTAGGTGTAGGCCTGTCTTTTTATAAACAACAACACGATATTGAATCCTTAATACTGACGACATCGTGTTAATGCTGGGGGGATGACATTTGCCTTACAGAGAGAAGAGTACCAATCACTTTCTTCTTGGCGCTGAGTATATCAATAGTCAGATCACTTTCAAACCACAATTACGAAAAACTTTCAGTTCTGTTGTGCGGATAGTCAAAATGTGTCTTTAAATTGAGACTTTTCACTGAAAAACAGAAAGTCGTTCAGAAATTACAACATACTCGACGTGACAACGTACTAACGTATTGCGACACAAGTCGACGGTCCCATTGCTGCTGTTAAGGCTAAATGCCGATGACAATGCCTCTATTACAGCAACTCAAACTCTATAGTTCTGATTATTTATTGAAAGAATAATGCCCTTAAAAGACGAAGCACAACATAATGAAGCACCTGAGAGCTTCACTCAAAAATAACGCCCTGCACCCATCCTGCACTATCAAAGCATTTAACACATACAGCTAAGCTTTTGGCTTAGAATTAATAGTTAAAGCTGATGAGTTCTTAGGAAATGACAGGTCTTACAGACATCACTAGAAAATGGATCTATTTGGGATAATAAAAAACCGACATCACCTAAGTGATATCGGTTTTTTATTATCGTCATGCGATAGAGCAACGCACCAAGGTTACACTTGACTGATAGAACTCAATACTCGCTTTTCTGAAATAGGATAAGCGGTACCTAATACCTGAGCAAAACAAGATACTCGGTACTCTTCTATCATCCATCGAGCTTCAATTAGTGCTTCTGGGACCGGTTGTGAACGTGGCACTTTCGCCAACTGAGCCGTTAACGCCTCCTGAACTTTAGCGATACTGTGCATGTGTAATCGATC
>NZ_JACJFI010000592.1 GCF_014164505.1 Shewanella sp. SG41-4
GCAATATCGTATGCATCCGCAAATTATGAGTTTTGTAAATCATTTTTATGACGGGCAGCTTATATGCGGCAATAAGGAAAAAGATCGATCGCACAATATTATATTGAAGAGTAAAAACAATACGCTCCTATCGTTAGACGATCATGTACTTTGGATTGATACCTCGTTAGATTTAAAAGGTAAACCTTTTAAAGAAAGTGAGGATAGAACCAATCGACTAGAAGCCCAGCTTATCGCTCGTACACTTGTTGATATTGACCAGCAATACGTTCAGCAAGGATTTGGCCGACATAACAAACAGGTCGTTGGTGTTGTCTCATTCTATGCAGCACAATGTCGCGTGATTCGTGAGGAAATCAAAAAAATAAATAATGGCCAGATCCAATTTGATGCAATCCATGTCGAGATCAATACCGTCATAAGATATCAAGGCAAAGAGAAGCCAATAATTTTAATCAGTTTAGTGCGTAACGACGGTGGTCCAAAAGATAAACGTAGATCTGCAAGAGCTAATGTCGCGCGGTTTGAGTTCATCAACGTTGCCATGTCGCGGGCACAAAATTTGCTGATCATCTTTGGGGCCCGCAATATGCTGGAAGCTAGGGACATATGGCTTCCTAACATGGACAAACCAGGAAAACAGAAGAAGCAGGTTTATCGTCAGATTTTTGCTCAGTTAGATCGTAATGCCCGTATTTTCGACGCGTCAGAAATGTCTGAACTATGTGATGAGGCGAAATTAAAAGGTAAAGGTGTACAGAAATGATCTACGAGCATAATATTAAAATTGATATTCCTGTATTTAAAATTGATTCAAAAATCGCCTCTCAAACGGTGCGACGCCCAACTGTATTTGAGAAAAGTGTATTGCAGTTATTTGCTAGATATTCTGGGGGTCTAGGTGAGTATACCCTTGAAGATATAGCTAAACAGCTGAAGCTTTGTTCAATATTTTTTGTTGAAGCGCTTAGATATTTGAGTGATTTCAAGGCTATCGAATTTCTTAATGGCTATTCGATAGACGATGGTGCAGCACTACAATGCAAGAGCATTTTAATTACCAACGAAGGTCGAGAGTTCCTCGCCAAAAATGCCTTGCCGAGCAAGAGTAAAAATACGACGGAAACTAGTTATTATCATCCTCTTTCAGGGGCGCTGGTTGGTAAGAATCAAATCAAAACGGATTCATATCCTGATGTGAAACGTCTACCTAGCGAAGGTATGAATGTAACTCTTTCTGCTGTTGAGCCATTGCTAGATGAGCAATTAAGGCGCAGCTGGGAGTCAAAAGCGAACGAGCGTATTGAAAGCATATCTTCTCAATTCAACGGGGAATTATGGGATCGCAAAACCTTTAAGATAGATATTAATCATAATGGTAATGTCACACCAATATCCAATGACGAAG
>NZ_JACJFI010000593.1 GCF_014164505.1 Shewanella sp. SG41-4
TGGAAAAAACAGACTCTTCGATGGTGATCCCTATGGATGCTGGTTGGAGTGATGTCGGATCTTGGTCTGCATTATGGGAAGTATCAGAAAAAGATGAAAATAAGAATGTCATTAAAGGTGATGTGATATCAGTTAATTCAGCAAACAACTATCTACATTCTAATAACAAACTCATTGCGGTTGTAGGTATTGATAATTTGGTTGTGGTTGAAACAAAAGATGCCATTTTAGTGGCCCATAAAGAACAAGTGCAAGATGTTAAAGTAATCGTGAATTATCTGAAAGCAGTAGGGCGCACAGAACATAAAATACACCGTGAAGTATATCGTCCTTGGGGTAAGTATGATTCATTAGATGTTGGTAACCGCGATCAAGTTAAGCGTATTACAGTGAAACCAGGTGCCAAATTATCTATTCAAATGCATCATCATCGAGCTGAACACTGGATTGTCGTGTCTGGCACCGCCAAAGTGACTAATGGTGATAAAACGATATTGCTAACTGAAAATGAGTCGACCTATATTCCGATTGGGCAAATACATGCTCTAGAGAATCCCGGAGTACTTCCGCTTGAGTTGATTGAGGTTCAATCCGGATCTTACTTAGGTGAAGATGATATCGTGCGATTTGAAGACCGTTACGGACGTATATAAGGGTTAGCATGTCAAACAATTCAACATTAATTAGCTCATCAGTTATTGCTCAAAGTGGGATTTCTTTTGGTACCAGTGGTGCTCGTGGTTTAGTGACACAGTTTACGCCAGATGTTTGTGCTGCATTTTCTCTTGCATTTATTTCCGGAATACAGAGCAATTTTGCTTTTGTACAAGTAGCTATAGCAATCGACAACCGACCAAGTAGCTACGCCATCGCTATGGCGTGTGCAGCGTCATTAAACCAAGTTGGTATAGAAGTTATTTATTACGGCGTAGTTCCTACTCCTGCATTAGCTTATGCAGCACAAGAGGATGGAATTCCTGCCATTATGGTAACAGGGAGTCATATTCCATTTGATCGTAATGGTCTTAAATTTTATCGTCCCGATGGTGAAATCAATAAAGCTGATGAACAAGTTATCAATACTGCACAAATTGAATTTACTAAGTTAACAGCAATAGCAGACTTAACTGTAAATGATCGTGCTGCTGAGGCTTATATAACCCGTTATACTTCACTGTTTGATTCACCATGGTTGACTGGAATACGTATCGGTATTTATGAACATTCAAGTGCAGGTCGGGATCTTTATTATCGAATTTTTGAAAGCCTGGGTGCCGAAGTTATTGCATTAGAAAGGACAGAACATTTCGTTCCTATAGATACAGAAGCTGTTTCAGAAGAAGATACATTAAAAGCGATCAATTGGGCTAAACAACACAATTTAGATGCAGTATTT
>NZ_JACJFI010000594.1 GCF_014164505.1 Shewanella sp. SG41-4
GACTTGTACAGCAGCATTAGGCACAGACGGTGAAAGTCGTGATGTCTTTAACGATATCGATGATTACCATGGGTTAAATGAAACAAGTAATATGCTCGACTCAAGCCAAACTTATGCCCAAGCGTATCCTCGTTATCAATTGCTGGTTTCAGTGGCATATCTCGATTCTACGACCAAGGCACAAAAATTAATTACTGTAGCGGTAACAACGCCTGCCAATGAAGTGATCACTTACCAAGCGGTAAGGAGTAACTACTAATGCCTTTAAATCGGAGATTGAAAACAGCAGGTTTTACCTTAATAGAAATGGTTACTGTCATTTTAATCCTAGGGATTATTGTGGTTGGGATAAGTAGCTTTGTTATTTTTGGTACTCGCATATTTGTAGAATCAAGTGCGGTAGATCAAGTGCTAAGTCAAAGTCGTTTTGGTATTGAGCGGATGACTCGGGATATTCGTGCCGCAGTGCCTAATAGTATGCGTGTACTTACTGCAACCGATGGCAGTTATCAGTGTTTGGAGTTACTGCCTATTTCGACCAGTACCTCTTATCTTGATGCACCATTTATGCCTCAAGCTGCTACAAATACCTTAACAGCGATTAAAAGTATCCGTCCTATTAATGCTGCTCAGTCAGTGCTTATTTACCCTTTAACCAATAGCGAAATTTATAATCCTCTAGGGACTACCGCTAAGCGATTTACAGTGCAAAGTGTTGCTGAAGTAAGCAATAAACTCACCATTACACTAACTCAAAGTGTGCGATTTACTGAGGCATCCCCGCTAAAACGCTTGTTTGTTGCCGATAGCCCATTAAGCTACTGTTTTGTTAATACAGCTAGCAATGTTGATCTGCGCCTGTACCAAAACTATGGTTATAAGGTGAGTCAGCCTGCACCAGCAGCAATGGGCAATGGCGTATTGATGGCACAAAATGTCACTAATACCTTAGCTGTTAATCCCGCGGTGATCTTGACTCCATCGACACTGGTGACTAATGCTATAGTGCATTTGCAGCCACTATTTAGCGTCAATGGTGAAACATTTCAATATCAACATCAAGTACAGGTGATGAATGTTCCCTAAGCTGAAATTAACCCAACATTATCAACAAGGTAGCGCACTAATTATTGGTGTATTTGTGCTAACGGTGATGTTTTTACTTGCAGCGAGTTTAATTCGTATTGTTGGTGATGCAGATGAGTCTGTGAATATGGAGGTGTGGGGAACCAGAGCATTATTTAGCGCTAATAGCGGTGCCGATGCTGCGTTAGCTCAACTGTTTCCAATTAACGGTACAGTAGCTAATTGCGCTAATGTAAGCTCAACATGGATACCACCAAGCAATGCAGTTGGATTTCATAATTG
>NZ_JACJFI010000595.1 GCF_014164505.1 Shewanella sp. SG41-4
GCAGGATTAAGTGAAAAGTACTGTACTAAGTATGGCAGTACATTATGCACTCTTGAATTGCTCGAATGGGCTGATAAAGTTTTTGTGATGGAACCACAGCACAAGAAAAGGATATTGGATTATGCAGGTGAACGATATTTGCAGAAGGTTGAAGTATTAGATATCGATGACATCTATCAATATATGCAGCCGGAGCTATTGGAGTTGTTTCAATCTAACACAAAACTAAAATGTCTCTAAGTATCAGGCATTACAAGTCATCGAAGTTAAATAGAAAGGAATTAAGAAAGGCATTGCTGCAAATAGCGACAAGAGTTTGGCTGTTCTCTACACTGATGGCCATCGAGTAATTATACAGTAGCAACCGTCTGAGAATTAGAGTTTTTTGTGAAGAGTAGTGCATTGCGTACTGAAAGTACTCATGTAGTATTGTAATGATGCGCGAAGTCTCTATTAGTTTTTTCAAAATTGATTAAAACAAATAGCACAGTGCACGTTTACTGATTTATTGTAAAATAAATCATATTGGAATACCCTGGTAAATAGACTTAGATACAAAATTTAACTTTACCCACATTTATATTTTTCTGTAACGCGGCGATAACGGAAATGTGAACGGGTTACTAGGCTATCTATTATAAAAAGGAACCGATTTACGTTTAGTCAGAGGTGCGTTATTTCTATTTATTTCGAATAGAAATAACTTTAGTCTAGAAATTTTTAGAGTTTAAGCCGCCAACGGTTATCTTCAGCTAACTTGCTGCTTAATTCGAAGAATATCGCACTTCGGAGCTTAATTAGGGAAAGCTTAACATAAAGGAATACGTAATGGCCGCAATTGATGATGTTAGCAAATGGACTTTAGCATTTTGTAGTAGTAGAAGCGATATTTTAGCAGGAAGTCCACTTTGGGCATATAAAGTTACAGAAGATGAATTAACACAACTGCAAAAGTACTTTAAACGCCTATTTGCTGAAAAAACAGCTCAAACTATTTTTAATCACTATATCAATCGCATTGATAAGCCACTTGTTATCTATATAGCTACATGGTTACAGAGGAACACTAAAGGTCGAGTTAAATGGAACCTGGTTACCGAGAGTATGGGGCTAAAATATGAAAATACTACTCGAACAAGCCTCATTGAGTGTGTCAATAGTGGGCTGAAAAAATGGGGGGTTCCTGTCCATGTAACCAGCAGTCACCGTTACTTAGCTACCTTATATTGTCACGGAGGCTTTCCTCGTTCTGATATGTTGGGAATCTGTCACTCTCATTTAATGGATTATTTTGAAAGTGTTCTACATCATTATTCATGTTACCAGCACTCATCAGAGCTTCAAACTCTAGCACGTAATGAGTTAACG
>NZ_JACJFI010000596.1 GCF_014164505.1 Shewanella sp. SG41-4
CGAAGAGCAAGCCAAAACAATTATGTTTGCGGAAGTTCGCGACGAGTACGTATTTAAAACCATTGACCCAGCATTAATACCAGAAGAGAAATCAAAGCCTAAGCGAGCATTAATCTGTGTGTTAGGCACAATGCTAGGCGGTATGTTAGGTGTCATGTTGGTATTAATTAGATATTTTGTTAGAAAAGAAGATTAAAAAAGAGAGCCTATTGGGACGGTTTTCAAGAAAACAGTAAAACCTAGGCTCTACAAGGGATAGCGAAGATTAGCCTGTCTCAAAATGGATAAAAAGTGTCTCACTCCATGGTATATATCTGAGCTTTAATATTGAAAAAGCTCAATGTTGTTTAACTTTATTTTCTAAGAATACCTCCAATGTTACCTTTTGAAACCTTCAAAACAATCATCAAACATACTCCGTTAATCTCAATTGACCTGATAGTTTCTGACCAAAAAGGTCGAATTCTGCTCGGTAAACGAAATAACCGTCCAGCACAAGGGTATTGGTTTGTTCCCGGGGGGCGAATACTAAAAGGTGAATCGATGTCAGTCGCATTTAAGCGCTTAACATTGAACGAAATAGGTGTGGAATTTGAATTTGAGAATGCAAAACTTATTGGACCATTCGAACACTTTTATAAAGACAATGTGAGTGTTGAAGATTTTAGCACACATTATATTGCCCTTGGTTATCGATTAGAGGTGAATGAAAATTTATTAAAACTGCCCTCAGAACAACACGATGAATATAAGTGGATGTCAGAAGAACAAATACTTAATGACTTACATGTGCATAAGCACAGTCGATGGTATTTCAACTCTTCAGCAACATAAGTGAACGATAAAAATACAGTAATCTGAAGCAATAATTTAGGAACGAATTATGATTTTACCCGTTATTATGGCTGGCGGAAATGGCAGTCGATTATGGCCTCTTTCTCGTGAGCTTTACCCTAAACAGTTTTTAACCGTTTCAGGTGAGTTATCGATGCTTCAACAAACAGTCGCACGCTTAACCGGTATGGAACATCATGCACCATTACTTATTTGTAATGAAGAACATCGTTTTATTGCTGCAGAGCAAATTCGATTAGGTGGCTTTGCCCACAGCGGCATTATATTGGAACCCGTTGGTCGAAATACGGCCCCTGCTATAGCTTTAGCTGCTTTGCAAGCATTAAAAAATGCTGAGCAAGATGAAGACCCCATTTTATTAGTGCTTGCTGCAGATCATTTAATTGAAGATATGTCAGCATTTCAAAAATCAGTTGGTAAAGCATTACCTTTTGCTAAAGACGGTAAATTAGTCACGTTTGGCATTGTACCAACTGTTCCAGAAACGGGTTATGGCTATATTAAAGCGGG
>NZ_JACJFI010000597.1 GCF_014164505.1 Shewanella sp. SG41-4
GCTACAAATTCATTAGGTAATGTTTGGACTAGTTCCCACGCCGACGAGATTGATGTCTTTATAAAACATGAAATGACAAAACAGAAAATACCCGGATTACAACTTGTTATTGTGCAAAATAACAAAATAATCAAAACCAATAGTTATGGCTTGGCCAATATTGAAGATGCCGTGCCTGTTGATAATGAGACGTTATTTTCAATTAATTCAATTACAAAAGCCTTTACTGGTATTGCTGTAATGCAATTAGTTGAAGATGGAAAACTGGATATATCGAAAGAAATATCCAATTATTTGCCAAATTTACCCGTCACTTGGCAAGATCGAACTATCAAGCAGTTGATGACCCATACCTCTGGCTTGCCAGAAATTTTGGCTAATGACGTAGGGAAATTGATTTCAGATAAAGGGCCTGATGCGGCATGGGAACTAGTCCAAACATTACCTAATGAATTTGTAGCCGGTAGTAAATTTGAATACAACCAAACTAATTATATTGTCATTGGGAAAATAATTGAAAAAATCACTAATCAACCCTTTGTTGATTTTATCCGAGAAAATCAACTGCAAAAAGTTGATATGGAACGCACTCAATATGCAGGATTTTCAAATTTAAACAATGTCATTAAGCATTCTGCAAGACGCTATACCTATTATGATAATCAGCAACTATCTAATATAAACACAGAGGAATATTCGTCTATTCTCTACCCCGCTGTAGGAATGAGTTCGACTGCAACTGAATTAGCTAGATGGATAATAGCTTTACAAAGTAATATGTTATTAAAGGAAAAATCGAGTATTGAAGAGCTTTGGCGCCCCGCTCTTTTGAACAATGGACATACTCAAGGTTTCAATAAATTATTAAATGGTTATGCGTTGGGATGGCCTGTAGTTGTTCGTGAACAGCATCCTGCTGTAGCACCTTCCGGAGGTAATCGTTCAGCCTTTTTCATCTACCCAGAAGATAAGCTTTCAATAGTAGTACTTACCAATTTAATGGGAGGTATTCCCAGTCAGTTCATTGATGATATTGCAAGTTTTTATATTCCTGAAATGAAAAAAGAAAATGGATTCGGTTTACCAGCTTCAATAAGGGTTCTTTTTCATAAACTAGAAAAAAATGGTTATGATAAGGCTATTGGCGTAGCTGAATCATTGCAACGCAAGGAGGAAATTAAGCTTAATGAAAGTGACATTAATAATTTTGGCTATTGGTTAGTTGGTCAAGATAAGATTCAACAAGCCCTACAAGTGTTTATTTTAAATACAGAGTTGTTTCCAGAAAGTGCCAATGCTTTTGATAGTGTAGCCGAAACTTATTGGCAATTAAATAATATAGAACAAGCAATTAGTGGTTATG
>NZ_JACJFI010000598.1 GCF_014164505.1 Shewanella sp. SG41-4
CCACTCTTCATTGTTTTTTGAATTTTTTCTGGTTCATTTCTTGATGAAGGCTCCTTAGTGAATGCAGGTGCCGCCACAGAACCAACTATAGTTTGCCAATTTGTTACACGATGTCCAAAAGCTGAGTTTAATATGTCCAATGCTTCAGTTTTAGTGTTCGAAACTTGGGCCTCTTCTATCAACGGAAGTAAATTATTTAGCTTAAACATGATATCGTTTTCACGAGCTAAGTGTTCGCTTTTTGGTGGGAATAAAGGTTTCTCATCTGTTGGATCTGGGCTTTCAACACCCATGGAAAATTGTGCAGGCAAATGTCTTGCGACCAGTTTCATGAGTTCCCCTAAGTCACTAGATTCATGAGCGTATGAGTCAAGCACATTAACAGTTGCAGCCATAAGACTTATAGAGGTTGGTCCGCCCACATCCCATTGTGCATCCCTCCAAGCTTTCATGAATCTACATGCTTTCTTCAAGTGTGGCCCTATCCGTTTGCAACTATCAAGAAACCAATCTTCAACTATTTTAGGATCGCTATTCATCCACTTATTATCACCCTCACGCAAAGCTAAACTAACGCATTTAGAGTCGAGTAAATATGATTCCCTGTCATCAATGGAATCTTGTGCACTTAAAGATTCATTAGCAACCGACGAAAACATACGAGATTTAATGGCGACTTCTTTTTTTATAAAGTCTCCCTTAGGTATCGCATACATTGGTACGTCAATGTGAGTTTTTTGGTTCGCTATTTTTATTCGACCACAAGTTCTTTTAGCTTCAAATGACCAACCATAATTTTCAGCTGCTAATGATTTTAATGCTGTATCAACTAGTAATATTAGTAAGGTATGACCAATTTTTGGCTCTGCATCAAATATAGTCATTGGCATGTATGTGCCATCATCAATATCCATTTCCTGACCTGGCTGGAAGGGCTTATTTAGTGTGTCATATTGAAAACTCCCTTGAGTCCAAAAGCGTGGAGTTAAACTACTAAATTCATCTAAAGTACCTAAGTCCATTGAGTAAAGTAGATTAGCTAGTTGTTGTTGCCCTTGAATGGATAGGTACTTAGTGCCTTTTGATTTCGATATTCTGGTTTGAGTATTGATGAGTGATAGGTGTTCATGCTTTACATCTCTTGCTATTACTTTCGCTTCCTCAAAAACATCCCTAATTCTTATCCGTACTATTTGACGTAAGGATTTAAGATCGTTTTTTTCTTCATCTGATAAAACAAGTTTACCAATCAAACCATCTTTACGGCTTGCGAAATAGTTATGAAAAATCCAGCTCATCGTACAATTCTCCGTTTATTTAAATGTAGGGGCAGGTTTATTGAAGAATGCCTGCAAATATTTA
>NZ_JACJFI010000599.1 GCF_014164505.1 Shewanella sp. SG41-4
CCCTGAAGGGACAGACAAAACCAAATCGCGGATCTCATTACCGCTGTTTTTGCATCCTAGTCCAGAAGTGGTGTTATCAGAGCGTTATACCGCTGACAGCTATTTACAGGAAAGATTACGTGAATTAGGTGTTATTTAAACACTAATACTTCATTTAACAATGATACTAAGCGCCTTCGGGCGCTTTTTTTATGCATTTAATCCGCTAACGAGGTAGAATATCACTTTTGTATTTATTGTATTTACTCTCCCGTTTATAAGGCAACATCATGGCAATTCAGTGGTATCCAGGACACATGCACAAAGCACGTAAAGAGATCGAAGAGGCAATGCCTCAAGTGGATCTCGTTATTGAAGTGCTCGATGCACGTATTCCATACAGCAGTGAAAATCCGATGGTGTCACAACTACGTGGTGATAAACCCTGCATTAAATTACTCAATAAATCTGATTTAGCCGATCCTGAGGTTACCGCCCAATGGATTGAATACCTAGAACGTGAACAAGGCGTTCAGGCATCAGCTATCACAAGTTTACAACCCGGTATGGTAAGAAGCATTCCTGATCTTTGCCGTAAACTGGTGCCACACCGTGACATCATGGAAAAAGACATTCGCACCATGATCATGGGTATTCCTAATGTCGGTAAATCTACAATTATTAATACCTTAGCGGGTCGCACTATAGCCAAAACAGGTAATGAACCTGCAGTCACAAGACGTCAGCAACGTATTAACTTACGTAACGGAATAGTACTGTCGGATACTCCGGGCATTTTATGGCCAAAAGTGGACAATGAAGCCAGCAGCTATCGCCTTGCTGTCACTGGTGCAATTAAAGATACCGCAATGGAATACGAAGATGTGGCAATGTTTGCTGCAGGCTATTTTCTTAAAGCCTATCCTAACGAAATTTGCGAACGTTATAAGCTTGAATCACTACCAGCCAGCGATATCGAATTACTCGAAGCTATCAGTCGTTCTCGCGGAGCACTTCGTCCTGGTGCACGAGTTGATTACCATAAAGTATCTGAACTATTACTGCATGAATACCGCTCAGGAAAAATCGGACTATTAAGCCTTGAAACCCCAGCAATGGCGTAAGTAGAAAAAGAGGAAGTTATACGTAAATTAGCTGAGAAAGAACTCATTAAACAGCAGAAAATAGAGCAAGAGAAACTTAAACGCTCCGGTAAACGTTATAACGATTAAGCCGAATCAAAGTCTAGGTCGTCAACATCAATGCCGGCCTAGCTGTTAATATTCGAAGTGAACTATCATGCTTAAGTCGCCTAGATAAGTAGCTTAGTTAACTCTCCTTAGTTAACTCTCCTTAGTTAACTAAGGAGAGTTAACTAAG
>NZ_JACJFI010000059.1 GCF_014164505.1 Shewanella sp. SG41-4
TTGTATTTCCTTGTAGTGTGCCTTTCGACGTAAATGGGAGTTTTTGGCCTTGCTGTAATAAGGTGATTTGACGTTGCATGATCCAGCGCCATAATTGCCACATTTGTTGATTAGTCGGTTGTTGCTTCAATGCTGCTTGTACTTGTTTTGAGGCAGTATCCAGCTCGGCTAATGCTTGGCTAATATCGCTCTGTATCTGTTGCGGAGCATCAGTTGATGATAATTGCCAACTCACGGTGTATTGGTTTTGATTAAAAACATCCAGTTGAGTCTGATGAGTCAACGCAATTTGATCGACCAGCTCGGCTAGTGTTGACTCAGCTAATGTTGCCTCTGTATTGAATGTGGCCCCTGGGACGGTTGTCGTTATTGTGGCTGTTTGCGGCAGTAATGAATTACCATCTGGGCGTTGCCAAAGCAGCATCGCTAGCAAAGACAAAACCGCAACGCTAGCGGCAATAAGCCAAGGTCGAGTCAGATGTATTTTTTGCTGAGATTGAGGCGACAACTGAGCTGTAATCTCTGGCCACAAATCGGTTGTCGGTTGCATCTCTAGCGGCAATGACTTGATTAGACTATCGAGGTCTTGCTGTGACGGGTTCATGCAAGCAACTCCTGTAAAAATTGTTTGGCATTATGGTACTGCGCTTTACTGGTGCCCTCGGCAATGTTGAGTAGGGCAGCAATTTCTTTATGTTGATAACCTTCAATCGCACACAGTACAAACACGATACGAGTCCGTTGCGGTAACTTGGCAATACATTTATCTAATTGGTGATACTCATCAAAGGCAACCGTGGGTATATCCTGCGGCTCAAGTTGCTCAGTCGGTATAAAACGTCGCCACCATGATTGTTGTACCTTTAGCTCATTAATAGCTTGGCGGATGCACAAGCGATGCAACCAAGTGGTGAATTGGCTGTCTCCCCTAAATTGCTCCAATTTATGCCATAAGCGAATAAAACACACTTGAGTCATATCATCAGCAAGATGAGCTTGGCCACTCAATCTAAAGCAAATGGCGTAAACCCGCTTATGATGGCGGCTATAGAGTTGCTGGAATGCCTGCTTGCAGCCAGTAACCGCTATTGCGACCAACTGATTATCGTCAAGTGCCGCTAAGTGGCTTAATTGCTCGGGTTTTGACTGATTAATAGTGGCATCCTTAATGTCACAACATGTCCAATATGATGGTGTAGTTATTTGACAGCCTCAAGTCGGCAAAAGGTTTATATGAGTGTTTATAAATAATCACTTTTCTTTAAAAAAGTTTAGCTTTATTCATGTTTGCCGATAACTAGTTGCTATACTGATGTTGCAAGATTGATCTAAAAATCCTTATCAGATCATACAATAATAACAGTAACGTTAAATCTTACTCTTAGGTGGTAGAAAATATGCTTATTCGTTCGAAACTGATTTTAAGTTCGATCATTTCAATCTCCTCAGTGCTCGCGATGTTTGGGTTACAAAATTATTCTGAATCAGTCCTTTTGGAATTATCAACCGCATCGAGCAGTATTGTTGAAATTGAAAAAAAGTGCTTGAATTACGTACCGAAGAAAAGGATTTCCTCCATCGTGCAGACACTGTTTATCTTGAAAAATTTAAACATAGCATGAATGATATTTTGGCTTATATGGCTGAAGTACGTGTTGCGCTAGAGCACCAAGGAATGGATGTCGGTGCTTTAGAGCATTTTAAAAACAACCTCAATGATTATAAAACAATCTTCAATGAAGTTATTGCGTTAAAAGTTGAAATAGGCCTGACTCCAGAGTCAGGTTTATATGGTGATTTACGTTCGGCAGTTAAAAGAGTCGAAACCGTGCTGAGTGATAATGCAGAGGATGCTCTGCTAGTGGCGATGCTACAGCTGCGTAGAAGTGAGAAAGACTTTATGCTTCGTCGTGATCCTAAATATGTACAAGCTTTTGATGACGGAATTGGCCGTTTTTTAACTCAAATACAACAGTCTAATATAATGTTTTCTCAAAAAGAGCAATTGACTGCAGATGTTAAAGATTACCAAGTTAACTTTAAAAAATTAGTTGATAAAGAAGTGCTATTTGGTTTAACGGACGAAGACGGTAAAATGGCCGAGTTACGTGAGAAAATCCATCAAACAGATAATGATACCGTTACCCTACGTGAGGAAACGTTAGCCGAAATAGAGCATGGTAAAAAGCAGGCTTTTATTATTGGCTTAAGTATATTTTTGTTAATCGCTGCAGTGCTGTGTATTTTCACCTATTTAATTATTCGTAGCATTATTAAACCGGTACAAGATATAACCGATGTAATTTCGTCAATTGAAAAAAGTAAGGACTTATCAATGCATTGCGATGAGTCAGGTAATGATGAATTATCGAAAATCGCCTATCATTTCAACCAAATGGTAATAACGTTCCAAGAATTGATCCAGCAAGTGGACGAGTCGGTTACTGCAATGAATGAGTCGTGCCAAGAGCTGTCTCGAAATGCAATGACAGCTTCGGAAGGTGTGTTACGTCAGCTTAATGAAACCGACATGGTCGCCACAGCCGTTACCGAAATGGGGGCCACCATTGATGAAATTGCCAAAAATACAGAACTGGCGGCCGGTAAAGCCAGTCAAACGCATGATAATGCTCAATCTGGTCAACAGAGTGTAGAACTCACCGTTCAAAAAATTACCCTGCTAGCTAAACAGTTAGCAGATTCCGCCGCTGTGGTTACCGAGCTTGAGCGCGACAGTGTCACAATTGGCAGTGTGCTTGATGTGATTAGGGGGATTGCAGATCAAACAAACTTATTGGCATTAAACGCGGCGATTGAAGCAGCAAGAGCGGGTGAGCAAGGACGTGGTTTCGCGGTTGTTGCCGATGAGGTTCGCACTCTAGCCGTGCGAACACAAACATCGACCCAGGAAATTACCAGCATCATTTCAACCTTACAAGCGCGAACTCATTCTATTGTTGAACTTATGCAAGTAAGCCAACAACAAGGGCGAGAAAGTGCAGAACAAGCCACCATCGCCGGTGATGTTTTACGCACAATTACCAATGACGTGACCAATATTATGGACATGAGTACTCAAATTGCTGCGGCAATTGAAGAGCAAAGTATGGTAGCTGCAGAGGTGGGTAAAAACGTGGTAGTTATCCGTGATATTGCCGATGAATCATCACAAGCGGCTGAAGAGAATGCTGCGGCTTCTGAAGATGTAAGAATACGAGCCAAAGCACTGCATGAAGCGGTTAGCCAGTTTAGAGTGTAAGGCTTTGTCATAGTCATAGTCACAAAACAGATAACAAAATGGCCTAGCATTGCTGCTAGGCCATTTTTTGTTAACTGTTCAAGCTAACTCTGTAAGTTAACTATTTACGCTAGCAATTTATGCTAATCATTTACCTAAAAGCTTGCTCAACATTCAGGGTAAACCAAACGAATAGTGTCGTTATTACAACGTGATGGTGTTAACGCCATCAGGGGTGCCTACGAGTAGTACATCGGCGCCGCGGTTAGCAAATAAACCATTTGTCACTACGCCGACAATCGCGTTGATTTTAGTTTCCATTACTTTAGGGTCTAGAATTTTCATATTGTAGACATCTAAAATAACGTTGCCGTTATCGGTTATTACGCCTTGACGGTAAACTGGATCTCCACCTAATTTTACCAACTCACGTGCCACATAAGATCGAGCCATCGGGATGACTTCAACAGGCAATGGAAACTCACCTAAAATTGGCACTTGTTTAGTATTATCTACAATACAAATAAACCGTTTTGCTACCGCTGCAACAATTTTTTCGCGAGTTAATGCAGCGCCGCCGCCTTTAATCATGTCCATGCGGTCGTTAATCTCATCCGCGCCATCAACATAGACATCGATTAAATCAACACTGTTTAAATCAAATACTTCAATGCCAAGTTCAATGAGTTTTTTAGTTGATGCTTCAGAGCTTGATACCGCACCTTCAATATCATCTTTCATGGTGGCAAGTGCATCAATAAAGTGATTGACTGTAGAGCCTGTACCTACACCGACGATGGTGTCTTTTTTGACATACTGCAGTGCTGCCCAACCTGCTGCTTTTTTCATTTCATCTTGTGTCATAATAGTGTTCCCAATGCTAAAAAATCTGTTATTTCTTCTCTAATTGGCTCGATTATAGCGCAAATTAGTGTGTCGGCGTTTGCTGTCCATCATAAAAGCGTGCATTTTTAAACGCACTCAATACTCTGATATTAATGTCGCTCATGAACTTTTTCTCTAGACGTACATCCATTACGTAGGCCTTAACGGTAATGGTTTGTAAAAACTCGCCTAAGTCATATTCGTTACCTAAATTGACAATAATGGGCTTATTTAGAAAAGTATAAGGTGAGCACTGCGTGGCTTCGCGGGCAAGGGCAATGGCCTTTTTATGGTCAACATGCATAGGCAACGTAAACTTTACTACAACCATTTCATCTAAAGCGCCACTGTTGGCATTGGATACTGCCGTTTTTAAGGCTTCAGCATTGGGGATCATCACGGTATTGTCATCAAAAGTGCGCAGCCAAGTTACGCTCCACTCCAATTTAATGACTTCACCATAATGCCCACCTAGCGTCACCATATCGCCAACCCGATAAGGCGGATTGATCATAATAATAAACCCGGCAATCATATTTTTAGCCGGTTCTTGGGTCGCTAAACCCACCACGATACTGATAGAACCTACCACAGCAAGGACTAAATTCTCGTGCGGATCTATAATGCCAACGATCGAATAAACAATCACACTCAGCCACACAAATAAACGCACAAAAGGAAATGACCGATTCCAAATTAAGCGGTATTTAGGCAACGCTTTATTCAGTTGATTTAAGCAAAACTGTATTAATACCAATAGCAGCCACGCCATTAGACACAGCAGTAAAATACTGATTATTCGATCAAACGAAATGATCTCTAAAAATGCTTGTAATGCTTTACGTGAATCTTCCATAGTCGCCTCGTTTAATTAAACAACTTATTGTTATTCACCAAATGGCTGGCGATAATTTTGCTGAGTGTTGGAGTGATAAAGTAGAAATGCTCGGCAAAATCTTGTTGTGAATATTGAGCAATAATGAGTCCTTGGCGAGCTAAATATTCCAACTGCAAGCTGCTTTGTTCAATCGTAATGGCAAAAATATGCGCGTGCTGACTCACTCGTAATCCACCATGTACATAAATCTCAGCTAATGAAAATAGGTCATTGTCTTGGCATTGTTGCAATACAGAAGAGTTAATACGGCAAATTTCGATACCACTATTCGAACTGCTATTTGAGCTATTATTTGAAGGGTTATCAGAGTTGATATCGGCTTGGTTCGCCAGAGAATACTGCAGTAACAATGATGCTAATTTGGGGTGTCCTTGGCTAATAGTGTACAGCTGTTTGAGTTGGTCTTTGTAGGGGTTTACAACTTCCGCTTGATCATTACTTTTTTGCGTAGTTTTGTTTGATGTTTTTCGGGTTTCTTTCTGGGTTGTGGTAGCCGCTTCTTTGGCCATCACATCGTGACTGATTAGCCCTAAATCAAGCAGATGTTTTGTTTGTATTTTGGCTAATTCGGTTTCGGTGAAATAATCGAGCTGAAAAACATGCTTAATAAAGTGATGAATTTGATACTGTGCGCTTAAACGTTGCCATGCAAATATTTCACAGTTTATGACCCAACAATGATGTTTACGCGTTTCCATTATGATAGTCGCAAAGGTCACAAAGGCTTGATTATTCCCCATCATTCTCAGCATCAGCTTGTGCATGTCATCTATCATAATTAGCTGTGGTGGTTGCTGGTTAATCGCTGCAATCGTCTCGGTGATGGTGTTAGGTGGCGTAACACCAAAGCAATAGCAAACATAGGCTATTGCGTCATTTGCGCTTAATGGCGCTTGATAAAAACTCATTAGTAGCCACTTGGACGGCAACGGTTTTATATCAGGCATCGGTGCTTTATTAGCGTCTTCGGCGATAATGGTTTGTAGTAAAGGCGGCAGTTGGCCTAAAAAAGATGATCCTCCAGCTCCAGCTGGCGAGACAATGGCACTGATTTCACCGTGATGATTACGCCATTGATTGATGACATCGGTAATCTGGTTGAGTTGTTTTTCTCGGCCAACAAAATTATCACTCGCATAAAGTGACTGATATAACATCACCTGAGTAATCGGGCCTCGACGAGCTTGAAGCGGATATTGGTTCGCTATGGTCTTGAGCGATATCTGCCCTTGTTGTGCTTCATCGGTCTCTGTTTTGAGGGTAGCTTTAGAGGCAAATAAGCTATTGAGCCATGGGTTTAATCGACTTAAAAAACGCAAGTTAATGTCCATTTATACTCTCTTTTAACACGACTTATTTAATATTAACATGAAGACTACAAAAAGCGGTATCTGTGCTGAAACACATCTTCTTATGTACTTTGTTCGATAACAAATGCTTCAATAATTGATTGCCAACGCTATGGCGAAAATAGCTCTCTTGGTGAACGTCGGGTTATCGTTCGGCTATTCATCACTTAGCTGGAATGAGATGAACATTCGTTATTGCTAATGTTTTTTAGTTCAAACTGCGGTCAATCAGCTAAAAACTTACTAAAAGTGATTATTTATCTATTGCCCGGCTAATCCTTTATCGTATACTCAATGACATTATTAGGTTTATTTTTTAAGTGATACTAATGAAATTTCGTTTGTTTTTTGCCTGTGCTTTATTATGTTCAACTACGTTGAGCAGCCCAATGTCTTTTGCAGCACAAGTTGTGCAAAACAAACCTCAACAAGAGTTAGCTTCCGGTAGTGCTATGTTGGTCGACTTAACCACCAATGAAGTTTTATATTCAAGTAATCCCAATCAACCAGTGCCTATAGCGTCAGTTACCAAGTTAATGGCTGCCATGGTGACGTTGGATGCCAAGCTTCCATTAGATGAAAAAATCTCAGTAAAAATTACTGACTCACCTGTGATGCGTAATATTTATTCACGAGTGCGTTTAGGCAGCGTGGTGACTCGTGAAACCATGTTGTTATTAACATTAATGTCGTCAGAAAATCGTGCCGCGACCTCGCTTGCACATAATTATCCAGGTGGATTTAAGGCTTTTGTACGTGCAATGAACGACAAAGCGACCGCACTGGGCATGAGCCAAACCCGTTATGTTGAACCAACGGGCTTGTCACCTGACAATGTATCTAGCGCAAATGATCTCATTTTATTGCTTAAAGCCAGTCAAACGTATCCGTTATTAGGCAAGCTGAGCTCGACCACTAAAAAGCACGTTAACTTTGAATCACCACGTTATGCACTCGATTTTCAAAATACCAATAAATTAGTTTTTAAAGATAATTGGAACATCGCCTTAACTAAAACGGGTTTTACCAATAAAGCAGGGCATTGCTTGGTAATGTTAACTGAAATGAATAAACGTAAAGTTGCATTTGTGGTGTTAGATTCGTTTGGTAAATACACGCATATGGCCGATGCTAATCGACTTAAAAAATGGTTAGAAACCGGCAGAACCACCCCAATTCCTGCTTCTGCTAAAGCGTACAAAAAGCAACGCCAGATAGCAGCCAATAATTCAGCAAGTTAATCGGCTCAAGTATTTCTTAATCATTAAACCTGTAAATTGTATTTGCAGGTTTTTTTATAGAAAATTTATTCTTATTAATCAATAAAAAGCACCTTAAAGTACCTATTAAACCAATAAGTGCTTGCTGTTCATCGCATTGATTTCGCCATAAACTGTTAGAAATGTCGTTTAAAGGTATCAATATGTTAAACATGGATTTTAGCCAGCGAGTGGTGATCAACACTGCAGATCTTGAATGGCAAAATAGCCCCGCCGCGGGCGTATTACGTAAACGCTTAGCGCGCGAAGAGGCTGAACGTGGCCATGCGACAAGCATTGTTCAATACCAAGCCGGTGCTAAATTTAACTCACACCCTCATCCATTAGGCGAAGAGATTTTAGTGCTCGACGGGGTGTTTTCTGATGAAACCGGTGACTATCCCGCTGGCACGTATTTACGAAATCCTGAAGGTTTTGTCCATGCGCCATTTAGTGTGCAAGGTTGTACGTTATTGGTTAAGTTGCATCAGTTCCAAACCACAGACTCACAACAAGTGGCCATAAATACCAATGAGACAGAATGGTTGCAAGGTCATGGTCAGTTGCAGGTTATGCCGCTTCATCAACATGGTACCGAATCGACCGCATTAGTGAAGTGGCCCGCGGGGACACACTTTCAACCGCACCGTCATTTTGGTGGCGAAGAAATCTATGTCATTAGCGGGGAGTTTATCGATGAGCTTGGCCGGTATCCTGCAGGCACATGGATCCGCAGTCCGCATTTAAGTCAGCATAATCCGTATGTGGAGCAAGACACGGTTATTTTAGTCAAAGTAGGCCATTTATAACAATCGGTAGAAATCCATAAAACGATGGTATTTAGTCGTCAGATTCACTATAAAGACTTTATAGATTATTTTAGTGAAGAGTGAATTATGCAAGTGCCTGATAAGTGGGATATGGGAGCCAGAGAGTTAATCCATCAGTTTATTAACCGATATGGTTTTGCGACTGTTGTGTCTACTGATTTAGAGGGCTCGCACTTACCTTTATTACTCATTGCCTCAGAGGGCGAAAATGGCACCTTGTATGGCCATTTTGCTCGTAGTAATCCGCATTGGAAACACATAGAAAACACAAAAGTGCTGTGTATTTTCAATGGCCCACACTCTTATATCTCACCCACCTGGTATGACTCCCATCCAGCTGTTCCGACTTGGAATTACAGCGTAGTACATGCAAAAGGCATTATTGAATTAACGGATGATGCGACCACCGCACAAATACTCGAATCTACCATTCAACAATATGAACCTTCATTGCTAGAAAGTGGTGGCTTTATTGCCGATGATTACCAACAAAAATTAGCCAAGGGGATTGTTGGCTTTAAGATTGTCATCGATGAGTTACAAGGTAAGCAAAAATTAGGGCAGCACCGTAACCAAAGCGATCAACAAGGTGTGGTTAAAGGCTTATCACTGTCAAATAGAACAGATGAAAAACAGCTATTAGATTATATGATCAGTAATAACATAGGATTAGGTAATAAATAGTAGTTCAATTGTGCAAATCCAGTTAGGATTAGCCCTATAAAAAGTCCATCTATTTAGTCTGTCATAATTCATTTCAGCATCACTCTTTAAGGATAAAAAGTGCATAGCGATATTTCTGTAGCGCGGTTTAAGCAATTTCCACGACTAATGTGGATATTGCTATTTGGCTCGTTTATTACCCGCGGTAGTTATTACATGGTATGGCCATTTTTGGCTGTCATCTTGTATGAAAAATTTGCTTTAAGCGCCACTGAGGTGGGTTTAGTACTGTCGAGTGCGGCGATTATATCGGTATTTACCAGTTTTATTGGTAGCGCCCTGTCAGATCGAATCGGACGTCACAAGCTAATGTACTTTACCGGTGTGCTTTATATCATCTCGTTTTCATTATTGGCACAAGTCGATTCAGTCAAAGGCTATGTGGTCGTCATGACTCTGTGTTCTATTGCTACTGCAATATGGCGACCGCTAACGTCAGCCACCATTGGCGACATTATTGACGATCCTAAAACCCGTGAGTTGGCGATGCAATCACTGTATTTTATCGTTAACGTAGGTTGCGCTGTCGGGCCAATGTTAGGTGTTTGGTTAGGCTTAACCGGAAAACAATCGAGTTTTTATATTACTGCGGCGGCTTTTGCTGCTTTGTTGGGGTTATTATTTTGGGGTTTTAGGCATCAAGCTCGCCAGACTCATTCATCGGCTCCAGAGCTGGTTGCAGATGGACTCATTCCTGTTATGGGTGATGCAACAGCTGCTGTTAAGCGTAAACCTGCTGCGATGAATCGACAGCAAATTATGGTGATTTTATGGCAAGATAAATTATTGCAAGGTCTTATTTTTGCAAATATTTTGTGTATGTTTATTTATGCGCAAATGGACAGTTCACTGATCCAATATCTCACTCGCTCAAATGCTCCCGATTTATTGACACTGATTTCGGCAATGATTTTTACCAATGCCTTAGTCATTATCTCGACCCAATTTTTATTATTAAGATTAATGGCTGGTTACAGCTTGGTTCATCGAATTCAGTTTGGATTGATGCTGCTGGTTTGTTCACAAATTTGGTTAGCGTATAACCCCATTGATTTGTTTTGGGGCTGGATTGGCGCTGTTATTGTTATGAGCTTAGCCGAAACCATTTTATTCCCAACGATGAACGTGCACATTGACAGGCTAGCCCCTAAACATTTACGTGGGGCGTATTTTGGCGCGGCATCATTTTATGATTTGGGATTTGCATTTGCGCCACTGGGCGGCGGGATTATTTTGGATCATCTTGGTGGATATTGGTTGTTTATCATTGGTGCATTATTGTCGTTGGTGGTGATTTATTTATACAGTATGTTGGAAAAGTTACCACGGCCAGATTTTGCTGCACTAAAGCTGGATTAATTGTCGATGGTCTATGCTTGAACTCTATTAAATTTAACATTGTAGTAGGCATTTACAGAGGGTTTGGGCCTCGTTTTGCTTTTGAGCTTTTTGATCGTGAGCTTTAGCTTTTTTCGCTATAGTAAGTGTGGTCATTTTGCTAAAGTTTTGATCTACAGTTATCGGGTTTTGTATTGTTTATTTACTTTAATTCGATTTTTATTTTAACTTTAACTTTAACTTAGGGCAGGGCTTAACTTATGGCATCAACGGATATTAACCCGTTTATTGCATCGCTAACATCACAAGCTGATGCAATCCGTTTTGAAGATACTATGGCTGTTATTGATGGTCATTATGATTTCACGCCAAGTGCATTTAAAAATGGTGATCAGCTTAATGAAGCCGGGCAGAATTCAGGTTCTTGTAAGGTGTTTGCGTTTGGGCAAATTAATCAGTTAACGGTGCAACAAACCTTGGCTATGTTTGGCCAACATTACCGAGATGTAGTGGATACACCGCAAGGAACCGACCATCAAAATATTCGTCAGTTTATCCAGAATGGCTGGAAAGGGGTGTTATTTTCGCAATTGGCATTGAAACAAAAGTAACCATTATACGCCAACATTAATTAACAATAATCTAGTTAGTGTCGACAATAGTGCTAAATACGATTACCTTTGCACCCATATCAACCGTATCAATAATACTATTTGGTTTTTTTTAACGGTAAGGCATATCGCTGGTTAACAATTATAACAAGCGCTTATTAATCGCAAAGGAACCTATTTATGAATCGTCATATACTATCTCTCATTATTATTAGCACCCTAATGGTGTTTTCTACAGGTTACAGTGTTGCTAAAGACAACGACTCGCATGGTAAACATAAATCTGAAAAACATGAAAAAAAGCATGACAAGAAGCATGATCATCAAGAAGTCTATTTTAGTAATGATCGCCAAGTCATCATTAATAACTATTATTACACCAGTCGTGATGCTAAGCATTGTCCTCCAGGGTTAGCGAAAAAACACAATCGCTGCCAAGCACCAGGTAGTACTAAGCAATGGCGTAAAGGTTACTCGTTACCTGCTGATGTAGTTTACTATGATGTACCCTCTGCACTTACCGTTCAGCTAGGTCGTACGCCAGAAGGACAAAAGATTGTTCGAGTGGGTACTGATTTGCTATTGATTAGCGTAGGTACTGGTATGGTGCTAGATGCAATACAAGATCTTAACGATGTATTGTAATGTTTTGGGGTAATACCTTGTTAGGTGCCAGCCATAACAAGGTAAATAGTGCTTAGATGAATTAACGGTTTTAACCACATTAATTTTGGCGCTTTACCCAAACAGAGTGAGTGAAAGCTAACCGCCTTCCTCGTTAAAATGAAAAGCCGACTAGAGTCGGCTTTTTTTGTAGGTACGCATTCTACAACTTATTCAACTACTTAATCGCGTTCGAATATCACTTCTTTTAAATCATTAACTGTATTCAAATCTACATCACCTGGCTGATTACTCCATGTGACTCGCAGATAATTGGTTAATTCTTTAAGCTGTTCATCACTTAACTCATCGGCATAACCCGGCATGGCATAAAAGCTGGTGGTGTTGTAGTGTTGGCTCTTTATACCTTTAAGCATTACCGCGACGATATCGTGATTGGTGTTAATGAGTCAGTTTGATTAACTGAAACCGACGACAATTAGGCATTATGCAGTCTCAGTTAACGTCCTGCATGTCTCAATTTTTACCACTATTTTGTGCTAGTTCAACGTTAGCATCGTCCACACTATTAAAGCGTTAATGAACCGCTTACACTACAAATAGCTTAATTACCTTGAGTAATATTAATGAAACCAATTATTTGTAGCAGTGCTTTAGAGGCCGTATCCTTAATCGAAAGTGGTGAAACCTTGTGGACTCATTCCATGGGGGCAACCCCAAAACTACTGCTCGATGCGTTAGCTCAACATGCGTTAACAAAGCATGGTTTAACATTATTGCAGTTGCATACCGAGGGGGCTGAATCGCTAAGTGATCCACGTTTAAGGGAGCATCTTCGTCATCGTTGCTTTTTTACCGGTTCACCCACACGATCATTGCTACAACAAGGTGATGCCGATTATGTGCCAATTTTTCTTTCTGAGGTGCCTAAGTTGTTTCGTTCAGGCGAGCAACACATCGACACCGCCATCGTTCAAGTTTCCCCTCCAGATAAACATGGTATCTGTTCTTTAGGTATATCGGTTGAGGCAACGTTAGCGGCCTGCCAAATGGCGGGAAAAATCATTGCCCACATTAACCCAATGATGCCTCGTACTCATGGTGATGGTTTTATTCATTACAACAAGTTCGCTGCCGTGTATGAGCAGAGCATGCCGTTACCACAACATCTATTCGCCCCAAGCGATGCGATAAGCTTGGCCATCGGCCAGAATGTGGCCAAATTGGTACGTGATGGCGCTTGCTTACAAATGGGTATCGGCGCGATTCCAGACGCAGTGCTGGCGTGCTTAACTGAACATAAAGATTTAGGCGTTCACACTGAGTTATTTTCTGATGGCGTGCTTAATCTGGTTGAGCTTGGCGTAATAAACAATAGCCGTAAGAAAGTCCATCCCGGCAAGACAGTGACAGGCTTTGCATTGGGAAGCCAACGACTTTATGACTTTGTGGATGACAACCCATCGGTAATATTCATGGATATTGAACAGGTTAATGACACGGCTATTATCCGTAAAAACCCTAATGTGATGTCGATAAATTCTGCATTACAGGTCGATATTTCTGGCCAAGTGTGTGCTGATTCATTGGGCACGCAAATTTATTCAGGCGTGGGCGGTCAGATGGACTTTATACGTGGTGCAGGGCTTTCTGAAGGTGGCCGATCTGTCATCGCATTACCCAGTACTGCAGCTAATGGCACCGTGTCGCGTATTGCTACCGTTTTATCGCCAGGCGCAGGCGTGGTAACCACTCGTGCGCATGTGCACTATATTGTCACAGAGTATGGAACCGCTTATCTACGCGGTAAGTCGTTACGAGAACGAGCGCGTGCGCTTATCGATATTGCCCACCCGAAATTTAGAGAGCAGCTTTGCCAAGAAGCTTTTGAGATGTGGCGACTTAAGGTTTAAATACTGATGATTTATGAATCTGTCATTCCGGTAATGCTTATCAGCCGGAATCCAGCTCTTCTTTTATTATTTATATTTAATGGCCTGCGGCCACATCAATGTTAGAAACAAGAGTAGATCGCAAGGTTTAACTCTGCACGAGCCAAGAGGGGATCAACAGTATCTCCTCTTTACTGTTTATAAAATAATTGGCCCTTGCCGATCCAGCAACATATTCGCGATTTACCAAAACAACAGCAGCGAAAAGGTCGCGACGGAAATGGATCCAGTTTGTAACCTCATTTGAATCCTACCTCTGCCAATTTTGTCGCAAAGAGTCAAAAACACTAACGCTTCCGATGGTACGTTCTGTACTGCGAAAGCTAGCCTGACTCTGATAGGCAGTATTACTTGACGCACATGGTCAATGATGTTGCCGATATGATTCTGGCATTTCCAATATCCATATAGGTCAGATGTGCATGAAAGGCCTGTCAGGCTTACCCATTCTTTTATAAAAGTCTTCAACATCGTCAAGTTCAGAGTTGAATTTTTTCATTTCAAGTCAAGAAAACTCACTCGTTTTTGACCTATTTGGTGATTGCACTTATATCTAGTGAGCAATAAACTTACACCTTATTACCCTACAAATTCTTATCTATCCTCTGTATACAACTCTTTAGCGTAAGCAGTCTTAAATGATATGATATACAGTCATATTTCAACGAAGCTAAAACTCACCTAGTGAAGACGTGGCAATTTCGGCCTAGCTATCCGTGTGATGAATGCGGTTATTCGATTTGTTTATTTGATTGATGTTAGGTGTATTTTTATTCTGTCGTCCTATGTTAGGGCGCTCATCCTTATCGTTTTTAAGCATTACTGGAGATAAAACCCATGACAAACGTGAATGCCACGCAGTTAACCACTAAACCATCCCAAGATGGTTTTTGCATGCCAGCCGAATGGGCGGCGCAGCAAGCTGTGTGGATGATTTGGCCATATCGTCCCGACAACTGGCGCTCTGCAGGCGCTTATGCTCAGGCGACGTTTGCTAAAGTTGCCGATGCCATTGGTGTGGTTACCCCTGTTTACATGGGTGTACCTAAGGCGTTTTTGACAGAGGCCAAGATGGTTATGCCTGCTCACGTTACGTTGGTCGAAATAGATAGCAACGATTGCTGGGCTCGCGATACCGGTCCTACTGTAGTGGTCAATGCCAAGGGCGAATGCCGTGGTGTTGACTGGGGCTTTAATGCCTGGGGCGGCGATAACGGTGGTTTGTATTCACCATGGGATAAGGACGAGCAAGTCGCGCAAAAGATGCTTACGCAGCATGGTTTTGAGCGTTATCAGGCTCCGCTTATTCTTGAAGGTGGTTCAATTCATGTCGATGGTGAAGGCACCTGCATGACCACGGCTGAATGTTTACTTAACAGCAACCGCAACCCAGATTTGACTCGTGAACAGATAGAAGCATTACTGGCTGAATATTTAAATGTTAAGCAGTTTATCTGGTTGCCAGACGGCGTATTCATGGATGAAACCGACGGACATATTGATAATATTTGCTGTTTTGCTCGCCCAGGCGAAGTGGTTTTACACTGGACTGATGATCAAACCGATCCGCAGTATCCTCGTTCAAAAGCGGCTTTGGATATTTTGCAAAATACTGTCGATGCACAAGGCCGTAAGTTAATAGTCCACTTATTACCACAGCCAGGTCCTTTGTATTGCACAGAAGAAGAAGCGCAAGGCGTAGCAGAGGGTACCGGTGTTCCTCGCACGGCGGGTGAACGCTTAGCGGGTTCTTATGCGAACTTTTTGATTACCAACAATCGCATTGTGTTCCCACTACTCGACCCGGCAACTGACGATATTGCAGCTCAAAAATTGCAAGAAATTTTCCCCGAGTATGACATTGTCGGTGTGCCTGCACGCGAGATCTTATTAGGTGGTGGTAACATCCATTGCATCACCCAACAGATCCCCTCAGGACAGTAAGTAAAAACCAACGAGAACACAATGACCATTAATATCACTGTTGTTTTAACACTTTTGGCTTTTAAGAAGAGGTCTTAACATGTTCGAAGTCACTGAGGTTTCTATTGCCGAGCTGCGTGCAGCCCTCGAATCCGGTCGCACCACAGCGGTTGAACTAGTGAAGTCTTATCTAGCACGGGTTGATGCTTACGACGGCCCAGCGACACAGACTAAACTGAATGCGCTAGTGGTTCACAATCCAGATGCGATTAAGGAAGCTGAAGCTTCTGATGCACGCCGAGCGCGTGGCCAAACACTTAGCCCACTTGACGGCATACCTTATACAACTAAGGACAGCTACTTAGTTAAAGGGCTCACTGCGGCTTCTGGTAGCCCAGCGTTTAAGGACTTGGTTGCTCAATATGATGCATTTGCTGTTGAGCGCCTGCGCGAAGCGGGTGCCATTTGCTTAGGTAAAACTAACATGCCGCCTATGGCCAATGGTGGTATGCAGCGCGGTCATTACGGTCGCGCCGAAAGTCCATACAACGCTAACTACCTTACAGCTCCTTTCGCCTCTGGTTCTTCCAATGGCGCAGGTACTGGCACGGCTGCAAGCTATTCTGCTTTCGGTCTAGCTGAAGAGACATGGTCGAGCGGTCGTGGACCAGCATCAAACAACGGTTTGTGTGCTTATACTCCATCACGCGGTGTCATCTCTGTGCGCGGCAACTGGCCGCTGACACCGACGATGGATGTTGTGGTGCCTTACACTCGTACTATGGCAGACATGCTTGAAGTACTTGACGTTATCGTGGCAGACGACCCTATCACTCGCGGAGATTTATGGCGTCTACAATCTTGGGTTGATATCCCAAAAGCATCAACCGTGCGTCCAGCATCGTATCTGGATCTTGCAGCTCAAGCCGACACGCTTAAAGGCAAGCGTTTTGGGGTGCCGCGCATGTACATTAATAAAGATGAATTGGCTGGCACCAGCGAAAACCCAGGCATTGGCGGCCCGACTGGTCAGCGCATCAATACTCGTGCGTCGGTGATCGACCTTTGGCAAGCAGCACGCAAAGCGCTGGAATCTGCCGGAGCCGAGGTCATTGAAGTGGACTTCCCGCTGGTTTCCAACTGTGAAGGTGACCGACCTGGTGCACCGACTGTGTTCAATCGCGGCATCGTCACGCCTGAGTTTCTCGAGGATGAGCTATGGGCTCTATCGGGGTGGGCTTTAGATGAATTCTTACGTGCTAACAATGACCCTAAACTGAACAAATTAGCTGATGTTAATGGGCATTTGATTTTCCCGCATGACTTAGGCACCTTGCCAAACCGTGAGGGCGACCTCGCAGCTGGCATGGATGAGTACGTCAACATGGCCCAAAGAGGTCTCAAGTCGTATAACCAAATCGATAGCATACCGGATGGTCTGCGCGGCTTAGAGAAGACTCGCAAGTTGGATCTGGAAGACTGGATGGACGAGCTCAAACTTGATGCAGTGCTGTTCCCAACCATGGCAGATGTAGGTCCAGCAGATGCGCACCTTAATCCTGCTTCAGCTGACATTGCGTGGAGCAACGGTGTTTGGGTTGCTAATGGCAATCTTGCTATTCGCCACTTAGGTGTACCAACGGTTACTGTGCCGATGGGGACAATGGCCGATATTGGCATGCCAGTAGGGTTAACTTTCGCAGGCCGTGCTTATGACGACAACAACCTGCTCAAGTTTGCGGGTGCATTTGAAGCGACAGGCAGCAAGCGCCTGATCCCTACACGCACACCAGCGCTTAGCTGATAAGCACTAAGCACTATAAATTGAAAAACGGGATTGGTTACTGCGCGCCAATCCCGTTTTTTTAACTCAAATATAGATACATCTTTAACTTATTTTTTCTATATACAGTGGGCGGGTCATACACACCAGATCAAAGTCGCAAGTTTCACTCTGCACGGACCAAATCCACTGTCGTTCCGGTAATGCTTGTGAGCCGGAATCCAGCTCTTTTTTTATTCTTTAGATTTTATGGCCTGCGGCCACTAACGTCGTGGCGCTTCGCCCACACCAGACCAAAAGGAAACCAACTGCTGTTCCCTCTTTATTCTTTATAAAAGAATTGGCCCAGCCGCCCCGCAACATTTTCAAACAGCGAAAAGGTCGCCATGGGGTAGATCCATCTTTTAACTTTATTTTTAGTCAGCCTCGGCCTTATTCGAAAATACTAACGCTTCCGATGGTACATCTGATGTGAATGGATTCACGAATGTCGTGATGGCAGGATGCCAAGGAACGACCTGTACCCCGAAAGCTAGCCTGACATCCATGTCAGGACTCACGCTATTTTCTTCAACGCCCTCAATTTAAATGTTGAACCGGTCCATTTCCAAGTCAAGAAAACTAACTCGTTTT
>NZ_JACJFI010000005.1 GCF_014164505.1 Shewanella sp. SG41-4
TCAATCAATCAATCAATCAATCAATCAACATCAATACACTGTACATCGCGAATGCGCAGATCAATGGCTTAAATAAGTGCTGTTTATCAACTGTGTTAGCTTGTGTGCTACAGCCTTCTTTGTATGCCGTTATGGTATTCTTTTGGCCGAGTATCGCTTTGGGTTTATGGTTTTTTGTTTGATGATTAATAGAAAGTAAAGCTAGATATTATTTTTAAATCAGCTGGTTAAGTGATTTGTAATGGTTGGTGTCCGAATAAGCAATGAGTACTAAACAGGCGTAGTGGACGTAAGCCATAGTTTAATTAGTACAAGTGAAATCGGCATGAGAAGTGTCTACTATTTTTAGGGGGGATTACCACTAGACTAACAGCCAGCACAGAAACGACAATAATAGTGTCAATAATGTTTCAACTAAAAATGATGATTTGTGTAAATAAGACATTTTTTATCATACGATGACTTTTAGCTTGTTATTTAGGCTTTATGTTTTAGTATAATCCGTTGCACTTATCAATTTGGGAGAACGTAATAAATGGAATTTATAAATGAAATAGTGGCAAATGAGAATTATGCTTTTTTAGTGGTGTTAGTTATTGGGGGGCTGACTCTTTGGTTTCTTCCTGCGATTTTGGCATTATTTTTTAATCGAAAACACTTTAAATATATTCTGTTAGCGTGTATCCCAGCAGGTTTTTCTTTTATTGCGTGGGGCGGCGTTATAGTGTGGGCTACTACGGGTAAAGTTATTGGTAAATACGCTAATAAAGTCAACGCTGAAAGTTAACTTCTATCAATAAAATACACTTACCATAAACCATAAACCATAAAAATCATTATGTGCACTTATTTTTCGCTCACTTTGTGATGCTTTTAAGTGCCGTTTTTTTGCGTCAGTTTTCGGTATAAAATGCAAAAGGACATTACATGAAATACTTATCAATTGTCATCATCGCACTCTTACTTGGTTGTTCTTCACAAGATTTTAGTGCTCAGGTTAACGATGAGTTCATCGAGAAAGTTATTGGTGGCGAATACTCACGTAATGGCGCTCGATGCAAAACCATAAAAAATCAATGTCCTGATGGACAATACGAAGAGTGGATTCAAAAGAGCGGTGAAAAAGCGTGTGCGTGCAATAGCTTGTAGCATTCAATTGCTTTGAGTAAGGGTTAAAACTTGATAATAGTTAGCATAATACTGGCGATTTTTATCGACAGTTAAGCTGGTTATTAACTGTGTTGATAATCCTTTATTTCATGTTAATTATCAAAGGAAAGCGTCAGTTATATCTGGATATACAGGGAAGTAATACAATGAAAAAAATGATAAAAGTTGTGACATTATTGGTGTTAGGTGTGTGTTTGAATGTTCAAGCGAATGACAGATATAAACCTACATCTAATTTGTCATTGTTACGTTCATTAGACCGTGGCTATATGATTATTGGCACTACACATACAAACGATGTTAATGATCTTCAACTTGTCGATATAGAACGCCTTTTTAATGAGCTTAATCCTACTTTAGTGTTGTTAGAAGGTGGTTATTGGCCTGATAAAATGTCTAAAACTGAAGCGATTAAGTGCTGTGGTGAAATGGGCTTTTTACAGTTTTTAGCTAAGCAGCATCATGTCAAAGTAACAACTTGGGAAGGCGATAGCCTAAGTGAAGCTAAATTTGTATTAGAGAAGTTTGATGATGAAAGCCTAAAGGTATTTTATTTATTAAGACAAGCACCACAGTTGCTCAGTAATGCTAGTCTTGCCGACGCGAAAAGTAAGATGTCTAATCTGCTCGGACAATCTGGTTTTCCTGCAACAGAATATCACCTAAATGTTAAGCCAAATTCAATTGTTGAGTTAGACATTATGTTATCAACCATGGTGGGGAAATCTGTATCGTGGGTTGAGTTTTCATCGGCAACTATTTTTGACCAACAACTCAGCACCTCTGAATTTACAACGCTTAAAGCGATTAAAGATCGTGTAAATGAGTTTAGGGATAATAGCGCCATTAACAAGGTGAAAACCGCGATCGATAATAATGAACGAGTCATGTTTGTGGCTGGTGGGCTTCATTTTATGCCTGTCATGAATGCACTCATGCAATAGCTTAGTGCCCATAGCTGTTTATTCATTTATATTTTATTGATAAAGATAGATTGGCCATGTGTGGCATCTTAGGTCCTAGTCAGGAATCATCATAAGGAAAGGGCTTTGGGTATTGTATTTGCGGTATTAGCGGCTTATTTATCATTGACTAGGATAGTGATGCCAGATGTTGATATGACCATGCCAATTCAGTCACTCATTTTACGGCGTTGACTCTTTTGCGAATTGCTTCTGTTAATTGTTTTTTGACTTGGTCTTCGCCACAAAATGTTGCAAATCCGAGTCCCCATCCGTGTGGATTCACTTGAGTTGGCAATTCAACTACTCGGTAACAGTAATCACCCTGCTTTACGATTCTGTTAGGGTCTAGCCTATGATTAAAAGTATGCGGTTGGCTGATATCAATTTCTGGTGCGAGTTCTATAAAATCAAGGTTAGAGTCCATTTCACTCATGGTGCCTGTCGGCTTATTTTGTAATGCTGTTTGTGAGCCTATGAGAGTGTCTAATGCTGCAATATTATTTTGCTGTATAAAATGACTAGTGGCTTGTTGTATTGACGCGAATGAAGGCGCGGATTTGTTTACGTCAGTGGTCGTGTCTGGTTTTATTTGATTAGGCAATGCATTAGGTATTTTTGCACTCGCAGTCGATTGTATGTTGTTGGGCTTATTGTTTGATGGCATCACGTTATCGAGGGTGTTGTTTTCATTTAAGGAGGTCTGCGTCTCTGTCGTCTTTATGGTCGTTGATGGGCTCTCGTCAATTTCAATATCAACATCAATTTCATCAATTTTATCAATTTCAACATCAACATCTATATCAGCATTTATATCAACAATGGGTGGTTTACTCTGTACGGGTTGGGCATTTTCTATGTCATTAAGCTTGGGTGATAAACTTGTTTGGGTCATTGACTGGTATTGCGCCGAAGTCATGAGATAGCTTTTTATTGCGGTTGTCGAAGGTTTAACCACTAAAGCTGACATTCGTTGCGTCGCGTCTTGGTACCAAAACGCAATCAACACATAAATCAATAAAACATGGATGAATAAAGCCGTTAATACAGGCTTAAGCCAATATATTTCTTCAGGGGAGTGCATTGAAGCTCGAGAGTGTAGTGGCTCCCTGCCAACAGTTATGACTTCCATATATATCAATCACTTTATCGCAGTATTATCAGTCTTTTTTTGATTGTTAACAGATGGTAAAGTTCATTAATTGATGTGGATAAATGTATCTTGCTTGAGTAAAAGACATAATCCCTTTCAATTGGTCGATTTTATCGAAAGAAAATCACACTATTATGCAATATTTACTTCGTTAATAGCCTGCTATTATTAAACGATTGTTTTTCACGACTGAGATTTTTATGAAAGTATTACAGCGTTTTAGCGCCTTACCCGCAATGGACGGTGATGGTGTGAACATCAATCGTGTTGCCGACTTTGATAAGCTTCGTTTTGATCCCTATTTAATGATCGATGAGATTAAGTCTGATGATGAGCAAGATTTTATTGGTGGTTTTCCGCCGCATCCGCATAGAGGAGTAGAAACCTTTACTTATATTCGTAAAGGCGGTTTTGAGCATCGCGATCAAATGGGTAATGTTAAACCTATTCGTGCTGGTGACGTGCAATGGATGAGTACAGGCAGTGGCGTGGTGCATTCTGAAATGCCATTAGCAGATGCCAAAGAAGGGCTGCATGGGTTTCAAATTTGGCTCAATATGCCAGCAAAACACAAAATGCGTCCGCCGATTTATCAAGATACCAGTAAACAGACTAACCCAAGTATAGAGAATGAAAACGGTGCAACACTTGTTGCCTTAGCGGGGCGTTGGGGTTTTAATCATGAACCACATAAGATTACCTCAACGATTCAGGGTTTAGCGGGTCATGGTGCTATTGCCGATTTAACGTTAACTGAATATGGTCATGGGACGCTAAACCTTGCAGAGCACCAAACAGTATGTGCTTATGTATATCAAGGTGAGCTTAACTATATTGATGCTCAAGGTTTGCGAGAAACAGCAGGAGTAGGGCAGTTTTTAGTTTTAGATGCGCTAGAAGTATGTCATTTTCAAACTGAAGCGACAGGTGCTGGGTTATTAATATTAGCGGGCAAGCCGATTAACGAAAAAATTGTTCACATGGGGCCGTTTGTTATGAATACCCAGGCAGAGATAGAGCAAGCTGTACGCGATTATCAGCAAGGTCACTTTGGTCAAATTGCCTAGTATTTCCTTCAAAATAAGCTGAATAATCGATAAATATTTGTCAGCGAACTGCGAATAAAATTGCTACAATAGCTGACATCTGGCTTAGGTTTGTTTTAAGACCTTTGCTCACACCAATCTTATTTATTATGTGTTCCTTCTGGCAAGATAAATCGTTCGCAAATATCGGTAAGCATTTTTCATATAACATCATTGTATATGCTAATTTTGTTCCGCTATTTAATGATAATTTTGCACGTTATTGGCTCATTTATGTAATGGCATTGGTATATATTTTTGCAGCTTTTGCCTGCTTTTTACCTTTCGATATCAGAGGATATTTGCCTTGAGTCAGTCTACAGAACCGGTCGTTAACACGGCTTTTACATCACTTAAATTAAAACCTGAATTGCTTGAAAACCTCCAAACTATGGGTTTTGAATCGATGACTCAGATCCAAGCTGAAAGCTTACCGCCTATTTTGGCCGGTGAAGATGTTATCGGCCAAGCGATGACGGGGTCTGGTAAAACGGCTGCCTTTGGTTTAGGTTTGCTCAATAAACTGGATGTAAAACGTTTTCGCATTCAAACTATGGTGCTATGTCCAACGCGTGAGTTAGCCGACCAAGTAGCGAAAGATATTCGTACCTTAGCCCGTGGAATTCATAACGTTAAAGTATTAACACTTTGTGGCGGCGTACCAATGGGACCGCAAGTTGGTTCATTAGAGCACGGTGCACACATTATTGTCGGTACCCCTGGCCGTATTGTTGATCATTTAGATCGCAACCGTTTAGATTTAAGTAACATGGACATGCTGATTTTAGATGAAGCCGATCGCATGTTAGAAATGGGCTTCCAGCAGCACATTGACCAAATTATTGCCGCAGCACCTCGTGAACGTCAAACGTTACTGTTTAGTGCTACGTTCCCTGATCAGATCCAAGCGATTGCCGATCAAATTCTGTATAAACCGGTAATGGTTAAAGTTGAAGCTAAGCACGATAACCTCACTATCGATCAACATTTTTACCGTATCGAAGATAACCAAGGCCGTCTTGAAGCATTGCGTTTATTGTTATTAGATAAGCAGCCTGAAAGCGCTGTGGTGTTTTGTAATACCAAGCGTGAAACCCAACAAGTGGCTGACTCATTGCATGAGTTTGGCTTTAGCGTACTAGCGTTACATGGTGATTTAGAGCAACGCGATCGCGATCAAATGTTATTGCAGTTTGCTAATCGTAGTGCGCGTATTTTGGTTGCCACAGACGTTGCAGCACGTGGTTTGGATATTGATGAGTTAGATGCGGTATTTAACTATCATATTGCTTACGATACTGAAGTGCATATTCACCGAATTGGTCGTACTGGCCGTGCTGGCAGTTCTGGAGCCGCATATACTTTCTTTGGTGAAGAAGACGGTTACAAAATGGCGATGATTGAAGAAGCCATGAACAAAGATGTAGTGAGTGAGCCTTTACCGCCAATGAGTGCGCTAAACAAACAACCGCTTGCTGCTGAAATGATCACGATTCAGATTGAGGCGGGTAAAAAGCAAAAAATCCGTCCAGGTGACATTGTTGGTGCATTAACGGGTGGCAATGGTTTAGATTTTAACGATATTGGTAAAATTAAAGTGACTGATTTTCGCGCTTACTTTGCCGTAAAAAGTAATGTGTCTAAACAAGCGATGAATATCATTAGTAAAGGTAAGTTAAAAGGTCGTAGCTATCGTGCTTGGTTTATGTAATTGAGTCTTTAGCCTCTAGGGTTGCAGTAGATTGATTTGCAGTAGATTGACATACAGTAGATTAGGTTATGCCTCAATAATAAAAAAGCCGGTGAACAATGTTCACCGGCTTTTTTATGCTCTATCGCTAGTTAACTTTTAACTTTAGCGTTGGCATAAGGATTACTGCTATTGCTTGAAACTACAGGTGCTGTACCACTGCGACGTGGTGGGCGATTACGTTGTGGTGGTTTATTACCATTCGCTCTTGCTTCAGCTTTAGGATCTGCAGGCTTATCGTGACTACGAGTTTGCTGGCGAGAATCGAATTTACGTGCTGGTTTATCACCTTGAGCGCCATCATTTGCATGCTGTTGAGCATGTTTACTGCGGTTCGGGTTTGGCTTTTTAGCGCCAGCACCGCCAGATCTGCTACTCGCTTCTGGGATAGTAAATGGTGCTTCAAAACCAGCAAGTTGCTTACGTTCAATAACACGATTGATTAAACGCTCGATATCATGCAGTAATTTAACTTCTTCAAGACCCACTAATGAGACCGCTTGACCTGTTGAACCAGCACGGCCGGTACGGCCAATACGATGCACATAATCTTCAGGTACGTTTGGTAAGTCAAAGTTAACCACAAATGGCAGTTGATCGATGTCGATACCACGCGCAGCAATATCAGTTGCGACCATAACTTGTACAGCACCCGCTTTAAAATCTGCTAATGCTTTAGTACGTGCGGTTTGGCTTTTATTACCATGAATGGCAGCGGCTTTAATGCCTGCAGCTTCTAGGCTTTTCGCTAAACGGTTTGCACCATGTTTGGTACGAGAAAACACTAATACCTGTTTCCAATCATTGGTTTTAATCAGTTCGATTAGCGCCATTGATTTACGTGTTTTATCTACTGGATACACACACTGGGTCACAGTGTTTGCTGTTGCGTTACGCGGCGTAACTGAAATCTCTACCGGATTGTTAACTAAGCCTTTAGCAAGTTCACGAATTTCATCTGAGAATGTTGCTGAAAACATCAAGTTTTGACGCTTAGCGGGTAGTAATGCTAATACTTTTTTTATGTCGCGAATAAAACCCATGTCTAGCATGCGGTCTGCTTCGTCTAACACTAGAATTTCTAATTTGCTGAAGCTAATGGCTTTTTGCTGGCATAAGTCGAGTAAACGACCTGGCGTTGCGACTAAAATGTCGACACCATTTCTGAGCGCAGCAAGTTGTGGCACGATGGATACACCACCAAACACTACCGCTGATTTTAACGGTAAGTTGACGCCGTAAGTGGCGACGCTTTCTTGTACTTGCGCGGCAAGTTCACGAGTTGGTGTTAATACTAACGCACGGACTTGACCACGTTGCGCTCGTTCACCTTTAGATAATAATTCTAAAATTGGCAGGGTAAAACCAGCTGTTTTTCCTGTCCCAGTTTGTGCTGCTGCCATAACATCTTGACCGGCTAAAACAGCTGGAATTGCTTGTGCTTGAATTGGAGATGGGGTGTCATAACCTTGTTTTTCAACCGCTTTTAAAATAGCAGCATTCAGACCAAGTGAGGAAAAACTCATAGAAAAATCTCTTTGGGCAACGCATTGTTGCTTTGAATAAAAGGTAGCCATTAACGGCGGCCGTGAAGCTTACCTGAAAACCTCTTTGAGTGCTATTAAATCCCTGAGTAGGCAACGATATATACTCTGTGATTGTGATTAATAATCGGCTATTTAATGGTGGAAATGTATCGTTTGTGATCGCCAAATACCGCGATTTAATGAAATCGTGTTAATCTTGGGACCAGAATCAGTGCTATAAGTCGACTTATTACATACAATAAAATGGTGACTCGTTTTCTATACAAATATTCAGCAACTTAGCTGAGGTTACTTAAACTTAAGGTGTCTCTTACTGATGAAATTAACGGCACAAATACATATTGAGAAAATGGCGTATGAGCTGCGAGATCATGCTCATGCCGTGATCAAAAATGTGCTGTTAATGTCTAATATTTCAACCTTATCTCTCCAGCTTGCTATGCGTGAGCTCGCTCAACATAGCCGAGTCGCGTTGCATTTTCATCCCGATCAAATTGATAATCGAGGCCTCACCGTCGTTGATGGTTTATTGCGTGATGGTGTGTATAAAAGCCAGTTTGAAACCCATGTCTCTAATGGTCATTTATCCCCCGAGTTAGGTGGTTCTCGCGACCATTGGGAAAACCAATTATTCGGTCAAAGCTATTCTGGTATTAAGCATCGGCCTAAATATGGTGCGTTAGATTTAGGTTTGTGCCCTTTAGGCCCCGCTCCTCGCTTTGGCAGTTGTTATTTAATCACTCAGCCTCAAATATTGTCTCGATGTACCTTTAGCTACATGGACTCTTATCGATTGCCCAAAGAAAAGGGCACTATAAAGTGTTTTGATGCGATTTTAGCGGCATTACTCAGTGAGAGTTTTGAGCGTCAATATGCTTTGGGTATTTCTGGGCTTAAACCGAGTAAGTTGATCGAACATTTTAGTCAGCATTTAACCGATGATATTAGTAGTCGCTTCAATGTGGCCCCTAGCGGTAATCTAGATCATTATATTGAAGCCCAGATCCACGGTGATGTGTCGCTGGATCAAGATATTGCGATATTAGTTGCTGATCCATCATATATAGGTACTGCCATTGGAGATTCATTAATCGCCCTGTGTCATGAGTACGACATTGAGTTGCATTGGCATCAAGGGCGTCAGATTAATGTGGCACAAATACCAGATGATTTTCGTGGTGCAGCGATGCCTATTTTGGCGAAAAGTCTTGCAGAGAATGAGTTGATTAATGCTGAAATTATTGGCCGTGCGGCGTATCAATTGCAAAAACAACCAGCTTCATGGAGTGAACGTGGCGCGCATTCTAAAAAAAGACAAGACTTAAAGTTACTCTGGCACGTATTGGTAAAATACGGGGAGAGTACCGGCCAATAATTGGTGCCGCAGATAGTCAATAACTTTTACGCTTATTCCTTCCCTTTTGGTGCTTTTCACATATTAGCTTGATTTTGTTGCTCACCATTTTTGTGTTGATCAGTGTGATATTGTGTTGCGATAAACAACGCAATTGTTAAGCTATGTACTTTATTGAATCTGATAATTTTCAAGCTGATAGTGGCTAAATTTAATCTTTAAATAAGGCTTTATTAGCAAAATGTGAATCAGATAACATTTACACTGTTTTAGGTGTTAACTCGATGCCAGTACTGCGATACTGCGTGATTAAAGTGGTCATCGATAACTCTGCCGGAGCTTCATGGACAAGTCGTTAGAAAAGTCATTAGCCAAGTGGCTTAAAAGCCAACAATCTTCTTGTGGTATTTTCCTCAAACTATCGGTGTTATGTGGCGTGCTAAACGGCATTGCAATCGTCGCACAGGCCTTTTTTATTGCCCAGATTTTACAGGGTGTCATTATTGATAACCTTGCCCCCGCCGCATTAAACCTTCAATTCTTTGCTCTTATTGGCTTGTTATTCATCCGAGCCTTGTTAGCGCAAGTGCGCGAACGGATAAGCTTTGAGGCGGGCAAACGATTACGCACAGACATACGCCAAGCAGTGCTTAAGAAATTAGTCGCATTGGGGCCAGTATTTATTAAAGGTAAACCCGCTGGGGCATGGGCAACCTTAGTATTTGAGCAAGTTGAAGATTTACATGACTTTTATGCTAAATACTTACCGCAGATGATGCTGGCAGGGTTTATTCCTTTACTGATATTAGCTTGTGTATTTCCGCTTAATTGGGCCGCTGGGATTATTTTGATGACCACGGCACCATTGATTCCGCTATTTATGATTTTAGTGGGGATGGGTGCTGCAGATGCTAATCGTAAAAATATGCAGGCGTTGTCGCGGTTAAGTGGCCACTTTATGGATCGCCTAAAAGGTCTGCAAACGTTAAAGCTATTTAATCGGGGTGATGCGGAGTTAGTGAATATTGAACATGCTTCAGAAGATTTTCGCACCCGAACGATGTCGGTATTACGTTTAGCCTTTCTGAGTTCCGCGGTATTAGAGTTCTTTGCTGCGGTATCGATTGCTGTGTTGGCGGTGTACTTTGGCTTTAGTTACTTAGGCCATTTAGATTTTGGTCACTATGGCATACAGGTAAGTTTATTTACCGGCATGTTTGTGTTGATTTTAGCGCCAGAATTTTACCAACCCCTACGAGACTTAGGCACTCATTATCACGCCAAAGCTCAAGCTATAGGTGCTGCAGAGGCGCTGGTTGAACTGCTTGATTATCAAGTTAATACACCTGCTAAAATCCATTCAACATCACCAGATATGGCGTTCACAGCCGACAGCATAGGCATTCAAGCCATTGGGATTGAAGTGTTTAGTTTAGATGGTCAGCGTTTAGCTGGGCCAATATCATTTACATTACCTGCTGGTGAACATTGGGCTATTGTGGGCCCTAGTGGCGCGGGAAAAACCAGTTTGCTCAATGCATTGCTGGGTTTTTTACCTTATCAGGGATCGTTACTCATTAATGGTCAGGAGTTATCACAGCTTAATGTGGCGCAATGGCGACAACATTTGGCTTGGTTAGGACAAGATCCACAATTGTTTCATGGTACGGTGCGAGAAAATGTTGCGTTGGCCAACCCGCAATTAAACGATGAGCAGATCATGACGTTGCTAGAACAAGCTGATATCAGTGAGTTTGTAAAACAGCAACCGTTAGGCCTTGATTTAGTCATAAGCGATCAAAGTGCAGGTGTATCAGTGGGCCAGGCTCAACGTTTTGCTTTAGCACGTGCGTTGGCACAACCCGCTAAGCTGTTTTTATTAGATGAACCCACCGCGAGTTTAGATGCTCAAAGCGAGCAGTCGGTGTTGGCTTCTTTGCACCGCGCTATGCAGTCGACAACGGCATTAACCGTTACCCACAAGTTAGATGATTTACACAATATGAATTACGTATTGGTGATGGACAGCGGAATGGTGGTGCAACAAGGCCATGTCAATGAGTTACAGCAGGCGGATGGATTATTGGCACAAATGCTCAATCAACAACAAAACCTACAACAGAATCAACAACCGGAGGTGTGCTGATGTCGCAATCCGCTGACGCCGCGCCGCGCAATATTATTCAGGTATTACGGCCGTTTATTGCTTTGTTCCGCCGCCAGTGGCTGATGATGTTAGTCGGCTTATTGCTTACATTTACCACGTTACTCACCGGTATTGGTCTGTTGTCATTATCTGGCTGGTTCTTATCTGCCAGTGCGGTAGCAGGCTTAGCCGTGGTGACGGCCCAAACGTTCAACTTTTTTACTCCAGCAGGAGGCGTTCGATTTTTCTCCATAGCTCGGACGGCAAGTCGTTACGGTGAGCGCTTAGCAACTCATGAAGCGACCTTTAAATTGCTGACTCAACTGCGTGTTTGGGCATGGAATAAGTTGCTGCCGTTGAGTGCGGCTAACTTACAAGGTTTACGTAGAGGCGATTTGCTCAATCGTTTAGTCGCCGATATTGATACCTTAGATCACCTCTACTTACGCTTACTTACGCCAATGGCCGCATCTTTGATGATGATTGGCGTATTGTTGGTGTTTCTTGGTTGGTTTGATAACCATTTAGCCTTGAGTTTATGCGCTTTATTATTAGCGGCTTGGTTTATTTTACCGCTGGTATTTTATTACTTAGGTAAGGCACCTGGGCAAGCATTGATGCAAGCGCAAAGGCAATATCGAGTCGAGTTGTTTGATGTTATTCAGGGGCAAGCTGAATTAAGTTTATTTGGTGCCAATAAGCGTTATTTAGCCCAACTTGATAAATCACAGCAGGCTTTATTTAGTCAGCAAACTACCATGGCTAATATTACTGGGTTGAGCCAAGCATTATTGATATTAATCAATGGCAGTGCAGTAGTGTTTATGTTGTATTTAGCAGGTCAAAGCGTCGGAGATGCCACGCCTCCAGGGCCTTTAATGGCCTTAATGGTGTTTGCCACCATGGCCAGCCTTGAAATGATGATGCCAATTGCCGGAGCCTTTCAGCATTTATCTAGCACGGTACTTGCCGCCCGACGAGTAACTGAAATAACCGAACAAATACCTAGCATTAAATTTAATCCTAACAGTCAGTTACAGGTAAATCTCGGTGCTTTACAGCTCAGTGGTGTTCACTTTGGCTATCACAGCCATTCTCCGGTGTTGCAAGGCGTTGACTTAACACTTAACGCTGGTGATAAAGTGGCTATTTTAGGCCCCACAGGTTGTGGAAAATCCAGTTTATTGGGACTGATTACTCGTGACTGGGCGCCGCAACAAGGGTCTATTATGCTTGATGGCGAGCCAATAAGTGCCTACAGCGATGTTAATCTTCGTGCTGCGATGACAGTGGTGAGTCAACGAGTTTATCTGTTTTCTGGCACCCTACGTGACAATTTAGCGTTGGCGTTACCTTTTGTGCAAAGCGAAGTCAAAAAAGCTCATGATCATCGTTTTATTGAAGTGTTACAGCGGGTTGGTTTACAAACATTGTTGCAGGGTGATAAGCCATTAGATTGTTGGATAGGTGAGGGCGGCCGACAATTATCGGGTGGTGAGCAGCGCAGAATTGGGGTCGCAAGGGCATTATTGCGTGACGCTCCTTTGTTATTGCTCGATGAACCGACTGAAGGATTAGATAAACGTACCGAGCGTGAAATCCTTAACGTGTTGCTCGATTTTGCGGAGCATAAAACCCTGTTAATGATAAGTCATCGTTTGACTGCGTTAGAACAAATGGATTCAGTGTACCTTTTTCAACAAGGTCGACTAATCCCACAGATAGCGGATTAAAATAAGCCATTAGCGGATTAAACTCTTAGCCTAGCGCGATAGAACATCAGTTATGGCTGTTGTCGGGTATGGGTAATCAAGCCAAATATGCGGTTGTTAATCAATCTAGTCATGGCTTTTTTTATGGATAATTGGTTATAACATGTACCGCTAATACTGCCGGAATGTAACAACCCTTTTGACACATTAATTACATAAATAGTTTTATCTCGGGACGATAAATTGACCTGCTTCACAAATCTTGCATTCGGTTATGTTTCAAAATTACAGTCCTCGCTCGTAGTGTGATCTTAGTTACTATATTAGTAGTTGCAAACATATAACATTAACTATCGAATATTTTTAGATGGTGAATGTGATGGCTGGTGTGACCAATCCAGTAATAACTATTAAGCGCGGACTTGATATCCCGATTGCTGGAGAGCCCCTGCAGCAAATAGATGGCGCACCGAAAACGACCCAAGTAGCCTTAATTGGTGAAGAATATGTCGGCTTAAAGCCAACAATGTCGGTTGAAGTAGGTGATCGCGTAGTCAAAGGGCAAACGCTATTTGAAGACAAGAAAACCCCTGGCGTGTTATTTACCGCGCCAGCAAGCGGAGTTGTTAGCGCAATTAATCGCGGAGATCGCCGTGTACTGCAGTCGGTAGTGATTGATTGTGATGCCACGCAAGAGCCTGCAATGATTCTCGAATCAGTGGATATTCATGCGCTATCAAATAAAGCCGTTAAAGACGGTTTAGTTCGCAGTGGCTTATGGACTGCACTGCGAACGCGTCCTTTTTCTCGAGTTCCCCAATTAGATGTCAGCCCAGCAGGGATATTTGTTACTGCTATTGACACGAATCCTCTCGCGCCCGACCCGCGTGTCATTATTGCGACTCAACCACAGGCTTTTCAAGCTGGATTATTTGCCCTAACGTTTTTGACCACCGAAAAGGTGTATTTATGTCAAGACGATGGTGCTTCGCTATTGGTAGGTACGGACAGTGAGTACGACTTATCGCAAGTCAGTGTTCAGCGCTTTAACGGCGTGCACCCAGCAGGATTAGTTGGCACTCATATTCATTACTTGTTACCAGCCAGTATTGAACGCCAAGTGTGGCATGTGGGTTATCAAGACGTGATTGCCTTTGGCAAACTGTTTTTAACTGGTGAGCTGTATACCGATCGTATTGTGTCGTTAGCGGGCCCGAATGTATTAAAGCCACGATTAGTGCGTACTCAAATGGGCGCAAAACTCAGCGAATGGCTTACTGATGAAATTAACCATCGCCATTCACGTATTGTGTCAGGCTCCGTTTTGTCTGGTCACACTGCCGCAGGTGTTTATGACTTCCTTGGCCGGTTCCATAATCAAATTAGCGTATTGACTGAAAATGAACGTCAAGAGTTGTTGCCTTGGATCCGTCACGATAGCAGTAAATTCTCACTTACCGGCATCATGATATCAGGTTTTAGCCGCACTAAAAAACTGTTCGATTTCACCACTCATGCAGGTGGTTCGCCGCGCGCCATGATGGCGTTTGGCCAACTAGCCCGCGTAATGCCGCTTGATATTTTACCCACTCTTTTAGTGCGTGATTTAGTGGTGCGCGATACTGATGAGGCGCAACTGCTTGGCGCATTAGAGCTGGATGAAGAAGATTTAGCGCTGTGCACTTTTGTGTGCCCAGGAAAGTATGACTTTGGTAAAGAACTCCGTGCTTGCCTAGATATTATCGAGAGGGAAGGTTAATGAGTCAGCAACAGAAAAAGCCCAGCAAACAGTACAGCTATTATGCTCATGGCGACTCGATGCGCAGCTATTTACGTTCATTGTGGATAGCCAATGGTCGCAGCACCAAAGGCGATGTGCACATTCGTGATGCGATTGATGTTAAGCGCACCATGCACATTGTGGGCATGTGCTTATTTCCGGCTATGTTATTGGGCATGTACAACATTGGCCTGCAGGCTCAAATGGCCATTATTGCTGGGGCAACACAGCCGGATGTATGGCAACTAGCCTTTTATAACTTGCTGTTTGGTCCACTCACAGAAAGTGCAGGTTTGATCAGTTTGTTCGCCTATGGCGCCAGTTTTTATGTGCCATTTTACTTAACTGCGTTGGTGGTTAGTTTGGTGTGGGAAGTGGTATTTGCCAAAGTGCGCCGCCAAGAACTGCACGAAGGTTTCTTCATCACCGCGTTATTGTTCTCTCTGATTTTACCTATCTCTACGCCGTTATGGATTGTGGCTTTGGGCCTTAGCTTTGGTGTGGTCGTGGCCAAAGAGATGTTTGGTGGCATGGGTTACAACTTTTTAAATCCTGCTTTAGCAGGCTATGCGTTTATTTATTTTGCCTATCCAACAGAAGTAGTGTCATTAAGCCAGTTTGTTGCGGTTGATGGCTTTTCTGGTGCAACTACGCTAACCCTTACCGCAGCTAAAAAACTCAGCTTTATCGATGTGAGTTGGTTTAGCGTGTTAAGCGACAGCTCTTGGTGGAATGCCTTTTTAGGCTTTACTCCTGGTGCCGTGGGTGAAACCAGTACCTTAGCCATTCTTATCGGTGGGGGTATTTTACTGCTTACCCGCGTAGCTGATTGGCGTGTGGTAGCCGGTGTCATGCTGGGAATGATCATTACTGTGTTGTTGTTCAACTATTTTGGTTCTAGCAGAAATCCTATGTCGGCAATGCCGTGGACATGGCATTTAGTCACCGGTGGTTTTGCACTGGGTATGATGTTCATGGCCACCGATCCGGTGACGGCGTCATATACCCGCAAGGCGAAATTTGCGTTCGGTTTTATGATTGGTTTTATGACCATTATTATTCGTTTACTGAATGCAAAAATGCCAGAGGGCATTATGTTGGCAATTTTGTTTACTAATTTATGGGCACCGTTATTCGACTACTTAGTCGCACGCGCCAATATTAAACGGAGACTAAAACGTCATGGCCTTTAAGAAAGATAGCGTCGCTGGAACAATGGTTTTTATTATCATTTTAAGTCTAGTTTGTTCATTTATGATCACAGGTACCGTGGAGATTTTAAAAGAGCGCAAGTTGGCTAAAAAGCGCGAAGAAGTGCAGCAGTTTGTGTTAAAGGCTGCGGATATCGATATCAGCAAAGGTGACTTTAGCGAGTTATTTGCTCAACGAGTGAAACCTAAGATGGTTAACTTGGCGACAGGCAAGGTGACCGAAAAAGCCAATTTACTTGATTTTGATGAGCGCATGGCATCAATTAACCCAGAAACCTCTTCTAAACCGAAAAAAGACACCGCCAAAATTAAAACTATGGCCAACGACATCCGTATTTTTGAGGTGTATGACAGCAATGGTCAACTTGCCAGCATTGTTATGCCGATTTATGGCAAAGGCTTATGGTCGATTATTTACGGTTACATGGCGATAAAACCAGACTTAAACACTATCGAAAACATCGTGTTTTATGAGCATGGTGAAACCCCTGGTATTGCTGACTTTGTTACCGACCCACAATGGTTAGCACTATGGAAAGGCAAAAAGCTGTTTAATGAAAAAGGCAAAATTGCCATTAAGGTTATTAAAGGCGGCGCTAAAGACGGCGACATTCACGGCATCGATGGTGTGAGTGGTGCGACGCGCACGGGCGTAGGTATTCAACGCTTAGTTGAGTTTTGGTTTGGCGTTGAAGGGTATCAAACCTATCTACACACGTTAGCTGCGGAGGGTAAGTAAATGAGTAATACCACTTCAACTCGCGAGATCCTGACATCACCCATTTTTGCCAATAATCCAGTGGCAATGCAGGTTTTAGGTGTGTGTTCGGCTTTAGCGGTCAGTAATTCGATGCAAACCGCATTCGTCATGACACTTGCCGTGACCTTTGTGTTGGTCTTTTCTAACTTGATTATCTCAAGTATCCGCAATTTTATTCCTAATAGTGTGCGGATTATTGCGCAAATGACGGTGATTGCCTCGTTGGTGATTATTGTCGATATGGTGTTACAAGACGTGGCGTATGAATTGTCAAAACAGTTATCTGTGTTTGTCAGTTTGATCATCACTAACTGTATCATTATGGGCCGTGCAGAAGCCTTTGCGATGAAACATCCTCCTCACTTAGCCGTATTTGATGCCTTGGGCAATGCCTTAGGTTATGGCTTAATTTTAATGGGCGTGGCGTTTATTCGTGAGCTACTGGGGCGTGGTACTTTATTTGGTCACAACATATTTACCACTATTGAAAATGGCGGTTGGTATCTTGCTAATGAAATGTTCACTTTACCACCCAGCGCGTTCTTTTTAATTGGCGTGATGATTTGGGTCATTAAAATCATTCAGCGTAAGCGCGGATAAGGAAACAGCATGGAACACTATATTAATTTATTTATCCAAGCGGCGTTTATCGACAACATGGCGCTGTCATTTTTCTTAGGCATGTGCACCTTTTTAGCCGTGTCGAAAAAGGTCTCTACTGCATTTGGTTTAGGCATTGCGGTGATTGTGGTAATGGTGCTGGCTGTGCCATTAAACCAAATTATCTACGTCAATATCTTAGCGCCAGGCGCATTAGCTTGGGCTGGGTTTCCTGAGCTGAATTTAAGCTATTTACAGTTGATTACCTTTATTGGGGTCATTGCTGCGTTGGTGCAAATCTTAGAAATGTTTTTAGACCGTTATATTCCAACGTTATATCAGTCATTAGGGATCTTTTTACCGTTATTAACGGTGAACTGTGCCATTTTTGCTGGGGTCATTTTTATGGCTAACCGTGACTATAACTTTACTGAGTCTGTGGTATTTGCGTCCGGTTCTGCTGTGGGTTGGGCGATGGCGATTGTGTTATTAGCGGGACTTCGTGAACGAATGAAGTTTCATGCTATTCCTGATGGGTTACAAGGCATTGGGATTACCTTTATCACCACCGGCTTAATGGCTCTGGGCTTTATGTCATTTGCGGGCATTACGTTATAACGCATTGAAGAGAAGGGTTATTTAATGGAAATGGCAATAGGTATTGGCATGTTTACCATAGTGGTAAGTTTGCTAGTGGTGGTGATTTTAGCTGCCAAACGTAAGTTAGTGAACACCAATGATGTCACTATTAGCATTAATGATGACGCCAGCAAAAGCGTGCAAACTCCTGCTGGTGATAAGTTATTGGGCGCCTTGTCTGGGCAACATATTTTTATACCATCAGCGTGTGGCGGTGGTGGTACGTGTGGCCAATGTCGCGTAAAAGTGAAAGCCGGTGGCGGTGATATTTTAGCGACTGAACTTGATCATATTTCAAAAAAAGAAGCCAAAGAAGGTTGCCGTTTGGCATGCCAAGTTACCGTGCGAACCGACATGGAACTTGAAATTGATGAAGAAATTTTTGGGGTTAAAAAATGGCAATGTGAGGTTATTTCAAATAATAACCAAGCCACATTTATTAAAGAGTTGTTATTAAAAATTCCCGACGGTGAAGATGTGCTGTTTAAAGCCGGTGGTTACATTCAAATTGAGGCGCCTGCGCATAAAGTTCGTTATGCCGATTTTGATATTCCTGAAGAGTATCGTGGCGATTGGGTTAAATACGGTTTATTCGATTTAGTGTCTACCGTTGATGAAGACGTATTACGTGCTTATTCAATGGCAAACTACCCTGATGAAAAGGGGACTATTATGCTAAACGTGCGTATTGCAACGCCGCCTAAAGCTGGTTTACCACCAGGCAAAATGTCGTCGTATATTTTTAATTTAAAAGCCGGTGATAAGGTAACGATTTCAGGACCATTTGGTGAGTTTTTTGTCAAAGAAACCGATGCTGAAATGGTGTTTGTTGGTGGTGGTGCGGGTATGGCACCGATGCGATCGCACATATTTAACCAATTAAAAAGTGTTAAAACCAAACGTAAAATGAGTTTTTGGTATGGTGCTCGCTCAACTCGTGAAGTGTTCTATCAACAAGACTTTGACCAACTAGCCGCTGAAAACGACAACTTTGTTTGGCATGTTGCTTTGTCTGATCCACTCCCAGAAGATAACTGGACGGGTTATACCGGCTTTATTCATACCGTGCTGTATGAGAATTACTTGAAACAGCATAAAGCGCCGGAAGACTGTGAGTTTTATATGTGTGGTCCTCCGATCATGAATGCGTCGGTGATAGCCATGCTAGAAAGCTTAGGTGTAGAGTCTGAAAATATTTTGCTAGATGATTTTGGTGACTAATGCTGTGCTGAACATTTGTTATCTCATGTTTGCTAGCTCTAGTTCAGCCATTCATATTTGCTCGTCAAAGTGCGGTTTAGAACCAGTAACTAAGAATATGAACAGAGATTATCAATAAAAAAATCCCCATACTGTCATTGACGGTTTGGGGATTTTTTATCAGATAAGGTTTCACTCGATATTAACGTTCAGAATCGATATTAACGTTCAGAAAATGCTAGATAACGCATTACTTCGGCTTTGTTAAAACTAAGCACATTACCATTTTGTTCAGTGAGCAGTAAATTTTCGCGAGCATAACGCTTAATCGTAGTAGGGCTTTTGTCGAGTATTTCACAGACTTCATTTAGCGTTAAATCGTTATCATCACTCATTCTTGTTCTCCTTACGTTATGGTTATAATTACTCGTGTTACCTTGTTAGCATCGAACATCACATGTGCATTAACTTGTCATATCCGGGTGTTTTTGTCGAGTGAAGTCTTATACCAATCAGATTAATTATCTCATCAGTTCAGAGCGTCTCAAACTTTTCAATTCAAGGTGCATTAATATAGGAATCGTTATTCCTTTTTGAGTTAATGCAGCGAAGCAGTGGAATGCTTTAGATGCTTGCGAAAGACGGGTTTCAAATCACGTTACTCTGCGTTGAGGCCTTTGGACGTAAAATAACTATGCCTTTAAGTCTTCATCTTGATTAACGTCATTTGAATTCCCGCTGCATGAGCTGACAACTAATACGATTGGTATTAATAATGACAGCGATGCATCATGACATTGGTGATAATTTGATGTGTTGGAGCGACCTGAGGTTTTAAAGCCACTAGGTACATCGACTCTGCAACCGTGTGTGCATCAATGGGCTGATATTTACGCAGCGGGCCGATAAATAAAAACGATAAACCACCAAAAAGGATTTGGCCTATATCTTCCATAAAACGGCTATTATCTCGCGGGCCTAATAATAAGCTCGGTTGAAAAATATTGAGTACCGGTAAAGATAGCGCCTTAAGTTCTTGCTCTACTTCGCCTTTGATCCGGTTATAGAACACAGTTGATTTAGCATCCGCGCCCAATGCGGTCACCACCATAAATTTAAGCGAAGGATTTGCTTGAGCTTGGATGAGTTTAGCAAAAGCTAATACGGCTAATTTATCCACTTGAATAAAAGCTTCTTCACTGCCCGCTTGTTTAATTGTTGTGCCTAAACAGCAAAACGCATGATCCACTTTTTCGGCTAATGTGAGCTCATGTACTTCGTCAAGTTGGCAGCAAATAAAGTGCACTTTTTCAGCACCAAATTGATGTTCGACCAAATTAGGTGCCGAACGGCCAATAACCAATACTTTACTATAATGTTCACTTTCAATGATGCGAGTGAGTAAGGTACTCCCCACTAACCCCGTCGCACCTATTATTGCTGCAATCATATAACCCTTTAGAAAGCTAAACCGACTCACTAGACTCTAATCTGTCGCCCGAACGGTTTCAATAAGAATATTTTAATAGCAATTATTATCCTGTTTGTTAGCTTAGGGCTATTACAAAAAAATAACGGTTGTTGAAAAATAATTTTTTACTCGGTAATAGAATAACAACCACAACAACAGCCAAAACAAAATTTAAAACCACAATGAAAATAAGAACAACAATTAGGATGGATTATGAGCCAAGCGCATTTACCACTAACCGATTTTATTGAGTATTCCCCAGATGAAATGCTCAAGCGGGCACAAGATAATTATCAGCAAGTTAAACGACGACATTCAATACGGGCATTTTCTGATCGCGCTGTACCGCAAGCCATTATTGAACAGTGTATATTAGCGGCGGGCACTGCACCCAATGGTGCTAACCATCAACCATGGCATTTTGTGGCGATAAATAGCCCACAGATAAAAGCGCAAATTCGTCAACAAGCAGAGGCCTTAGAGCAAGCGTTTTATGCTGGTCGCGCCGGTGAAGAGTGGTTAGATGCATTAAAACCTTTAGGCACCAATGCTGATAAACCTTATTTAGAACACGCGCCATGGTTGATCGCAGTGTTCAGTAAAAAGCGCACTGAAGCTGCGGGTGAGCAGAAGAGTAATTATTATGTACATGAGTCTGTTGGGATTGCGACTGGGTTTTTAATTCAAGCATTACATCATGCAGGTCTTGGCACATTAACGCATACACCAAAACCAATGAGTTTTTTAAGCAAAGTATGCGGGCGCGACAATGATAATGAACGTCCGTATATGCTCATTATTGCTGGGTATCCTGCAGATGATGCCACCATTCCACAGCATGCTACTGAAAAAAAGTCGCTCGATGAGATTTGTGATTTTATTTAATGGTGTTCGCTGGTAATCTATCTGTATTTACAGAATGACTGCTTGTAAAATGATTGCTTGTAAAATGATTACTTGTAAATGACTACTTGTAAATTGATTGTTGGTAAGAATATTATTGATCTAAATGATCGTCGCTAGGTATGTATTAAAAGGAGTTAATATGAAATTGTTAAGTTCGTTGTTGGTTTGCACTCTAGGTGGAATAGTCTCCATGCTGGCTGAAGCTGACGATGCTCAATTAGGCCACTTAGTCGAATTATCGATAACACACAATGATAACTCTATTGGGTTAAGTTGCTTGCCAAGGACAGAAGCTGCTGGCGAAACTGCTGATTGGGTCATTGAGTGTAACCGTTTGGCTTATCAATATTTAATCAGCCAGACGGGCGCAGGTATTGAGTTTAATCGCCAAGTGAATAAAAAGCCTTTTGGTATGGCGGCAGATTTTATGGCGAAAACTTTAATGTCAGATCCATCAGGATTTAAGGCAGTCAATATTGCTCAAGAGTTTGAGTTTACTCATAACAAAACCTAACAACCTCACTTACGGTCTCGATTTTGTTTACATTTAGCTGAATATATAATTAACACTCCGTAGTAATAATATTACTGACGGGCGTGTTTATCCGTTCTTACTAATCTGCAGTAACTTTCATGATTGAAATAACCCGATACGATTAACTAAAATTAGTCATATAACGAGGGTGTATCTTTTGTTGGACGGGTTTTAAAACGACGATGTAGCCACATATATTGCTCCTTGTTGCGGCTAATCAATTGTTCAACAATCTGGTTACCACGAATGGCGTCGTCTGTTTCATTATCACCAGGAAAGTTTTCTAAAGGCGGCATTATTTCAAGGGTGTAGCCTTTATCATCGCTATTACGTTCAACAAAAAATGGCACCACATTGGCTTTACCTAATCTCGCCAATGAAGTTGCTCCAGTAATAGTGGCAGCATCGGGTACGCCAAAAAAGGGAATAAACACCGCGCTTGAACGGCCAAAATCTTGATCGGCGGTATACCAAATAACATCAGGGCTACGCAAACTGCGGATCATTTGGCGTACGTCGCGTTTAGGCACTAAGCCTTTGTTTGAACGTAAACGGCCTTTGACTTGTAAGTATTCCATCACCGGATTGTTATGGGGACGATATACTCCAATTCCAGGAGCAAACTGGCCAAATATACGCGCGCCCATTTCAAGCGGTAAGCAATGCACGGCAAATAAAATCACCCCTTTGCCATTGTCTAAGCTTTGACTAACATGCTCAGTACCTTTAATGGTCATGTGTTGTTGCACGCGTTCGTTTGACCACCACCATGCGTTAATGGTGTCGAATACCGCTTTACCGGTTTCTTCAAAAGTACGCTCAAGCAGGTGTTGCTTGTCTGCATCACTCATATCAGGAAAGCATAAATCGATATTGCGCTTAGCTGTATGGGTTCTTCCGCCTGCAAATTTCATCACTAATCTACCAATGCTACGGCCTATTTTCATTTGCCAAGACAGAGGTAATAGTAAGGTTAAACGCATTAAACCGACGCCAAACCACATAGGCCAATGTTTAGGATGATATAAATTAGAAGAAAATTCGGCTTTCTCGACCACGGACAACTCGTCTAGTTCACAAAAATTATTTGTTATTCTACCACATATTTTGATGAAAATTAGGTACAATCACGGTTAATTTTTTACAAGACAGCGAATACACTATGAAGGTTTCTCTCCCAGCTTTTGAAAATGCGCGCGTTTTAGTGATTGGCGATGTGATGTTAGATCGCTATTGGGTAGGCCCTACGGGACGCATTTCACCCGAAGCCCCAGTACCTGTTGTTAAAATTAATCAAATTGAAGATAGACCCGGCGGTGCCGCCAATGTGGCATTAAACATTGCAACATTAGGTGGACACGTCCAGTTAGCGGGCATAGTCGGTCAAGATGAAACCGCACAAGCATTAACCCAAGGGGTAAAAGTGTTTGGGGTAGAACCGCAATGGTTAACCGTAGCAGACAAGCCGACGATTACTAAATTACGGGTATTGTCGCGTAATCAACAGTTAATCCGCTTAGATTTTGAAGAACAATTTGATAAAGCGACTAGCCAAGCGTTATTCGCGCAAAGCGAAGCGATTCTAGACAATGTCGATGTATTGGTATTGTCTGATTATGCCAAAGGCGCCATTGATGAACCTAAGGACTTTATTGCTAAAGCGCGAGCCAAAGGGGTAAAGGTATTAGTTGATCCTAAAGGACATGATTTTGCTCGTTATCACGGCGCCTCATTAATCACCCCAAACATGAGTGAATTTGAAGCCGTTGTCGGTACGGTAACCAGCGAAGATGATTTAATCGAAAAAGCTCAGAAACTGATTAAGTTGCACGACTTTGAAGCCATTTTAGTGACCCGTTCAGAAAAGGGCATGACCTTAGTGTCGCAAAACCAACCTGAATTGCACATTCCAACCGTTGCGCGTGAAGTTCACGATGTTACAGGTGCGGGTGATACAGTGATTTCTGCTTTAGCAACCTCAATAGCTGCGGGGGCGACATTAGCGCAAGCTTGTGCGATTGCCAATACAGCAGCGGGTGTGGTTGTGGGTAAACTAGGTACTTCAACCGTTAGCCGCATTGAACTCATTCAAGCATTAGCTCTTAACCATGGAGAGTCTGGTTTCGGCGTAATGACAGAAGATCAATTAGTTTATGCGATGGATCAGGCGCGTTTACGCGGTGAGCGTATTGTAATGACCAACGGTTGTTTTGATATTTTGCATGCCGGCCATGTGAGCTATTTACAACAAGCCAAAGCCTTAGGTGACCGTCTTATTGTTGCTGTAAATGATGATAGCTCGGTGACGCGCTTAAAAGGCCCTGGACGTCCGGTTAATCCTGTTGATCGCCGTATGGCGGTTTTAGCGGGTCTAGCATCGGTAGACTGGGTGGTACCTTTCACAGAAGATACCCCACAACGTATTATTACGCGATTATTGCCAGATTCTTTGGTTAAAGGCGGCGATTACAAAGTGGAAGATATTGCTGGTGGTGCTGAAGTGATGGCTGCAGGTGGCAAGGTTGAAGTGCTTGGATTTGAGGACGGTGTATCCACTACCGCCATTATTCAAAATATTATGTCACAAAAATAGTTGATGCTTAGATACTGGCAACGGTCATTACTCAAATTATTAAGCTGTAGCGTTGCTTGCGCGCCGTTATTGGTTTGTCACTTTGTTAATGCCGGCCAGGTTATTTCGACGCAACCTGTGACTGCTAGTCAGATCCAAACGACAGCGGTTATGATTGAAGATGGCTTGGTGAATGATGACATTCGCCAAGCTTATTTTACTCCAGTAGCATCCAAACAAGCGCTAGTCTGCTCTTTATCTTCACTGGTAAGGTGTATTGCATTACTCCCTTCGTCTTTACAACAACAAACTGCTTTTTCAGTTGCCAATATTCGTCGCGCTGTTGGGCGTAAAAGTGCGATGGTGCTGGTTGCGGAGCATCGTACAATAGCAGGGGTTATCATTATTAATCCTGCTAACAATATGGCTGAGCAGAGTGGCGCTATCGGCTTTACAACTTATCAATTGCGATTAGCCAACCAGATGCAATTAACCTTGTGGCACGAAATTGGCCATTTATATAACATTGCACTGCAAGGCAGCATTTTACCCTCATCTTTGACTGAATATCAGCATGAGTGGCTAGCGGATTTGTATTTGTTATGGCGTATTGGGCAGCATTATCAGCAACTCGATTTGGGCTGGCAACAGTTTCATCGTCGAAATCTAGCGCTTATCAACGACAGTGCTAATTTGTCGCATTGGAGTGCGCCTCAACTTCAAGTCGCACTCAATCATTATGATGCCCAGCAATTAAAGCAGTTTACTCGCTATGAGGATTTTATAACCGCGGTTTATCCATTAATGCCGACCTGGTCGACACATGACTTAGGAGAGTTTTCTAGCTTAATTCAGCGTACTTTTAGCGCGGCTCAATCTTTGCCTAAGTATATGTTTTGGCGCCAATCAGATCTTATCGAAGTGTTGTCACCCACTTTAGAAAGGTTCATGGGTAAGACAGAATCACAACGTTGGCTTAAAAATAAATTCTTTATTGAAAATAATATGTAAATTTTTGTTACCTGTTTTTGTTACCTTCTGCTGCACATTAAATTATGATTTTTAATAACCTTTGATTTTAAAGGGTAAATAAATAGTTATCGCGATAATGTTCTGTTTTACCCTAGCTATCTGCATATTGTACGGTTAAAGATGTTGTAAAATAGCGAATTCTTAGCAGAATTTTCTAGTTTGGTCTGGTAAGCTCTTGCACCAAAATAATTAGAGAGACTAAGTTTATGGCCAAGCGTTCACGAGTTGAAACTGAGTTAACCGTTAACCAAATTTTAGATGAAGCCTTCAAGCAAATCCTTACTATTGGCTTTGAGGCTATGTCTTATACTACGCTGTCTGCCGCGACTGGTATCAGCCGAACAGGTATTAGTCATCACTTCCCGCGTAAAACAGAGTTTTTAGTGCGTCTAGATCAACGTATTGGGCAGTTTTTTATTGAAGGATTAGATTTTTCTTCGATAGCAGCACTAGAGCAATCATGGGCTGAAATTATGCAGCAATCTGAGCGAAAAGCCGTATTGCAACTGTTTTTCAGTTTATGTGGAAGTAATGACGAAAACGTGAAAATGCTCAAATCACTTAATATTGTCACCGAGGCTGCAGTTAAGCATTTTGCTGATGCTGGGCGTAAATGTGTTGAGCAACTTATCGGTAATAGTGCATTGGTATTATTACAAGACATGTAACGACACCAATATACGCAACTAAACCAAGAGTAAGTAACTGATCAAATTGCACTAGTTTGTTGTATGCACCAAACGTTTTGGCTATTTAAGTTTTACCCTGAAGTAACAAACCGGTATTTAAATTGACAATATGATCAATACGATATCGAAGAAACCATTCCATATCGGTATCTGAGCATTCAACATATTGAATGCTCAGATACCGTTATAGAATGATATTTAGTGAAAGATTAAGCATTGCTAACGTGTGTTGGTTTACACCAGTTTTCTACTTTCATATCTGTCGCACATTTGTTGCGCTTGTTCTTCATCAAATTCACGTAAACCGCTTAATACTAATGTTTTGACTCCGCTACCAATCACTTTTCCTTCGCTTTGTAGTTCAAAGGTGAGCGTGACATCGCCACGCTTGCCATGAATCGCTAAATCTTGTTTGATAAGGTGCAAACTGATGGTGCTGAAATCAAAATGATCTAAATGAAATGACATGCTTTCATAAATCACTAATGGACGATCAGGGTTAATCATGACCTTATATTGCTTCATCATAGGCACAAGTACGTGGATAAAGTTCAATCCTGAAAAAGCGACATAACTTTCAATAAATGCCGCTGTTTGTATATCACACTTGCATACCTCACCCTGACGTTCAATATGCAGATATTCTTTGCCTTTGGTGTCGCTAATGCTGAACTTATTAGCCACATTTTTATCGACGTGAAGCTCAACGTTGTCACCGACCATGCCAGCAAACTTAAACTGCATATTTTGGCTCAGACCATATTGGGTCAGCACTAATGCAAATAATAAATCACCCGGAACACAAAAGCGTTTAGCGCCCACATCATGTATAGGGTTGAAATCTCCAGCAATTTTTTTTGCGAATTCACTAGCTTGTTTAGCCGAAATAAACACGCTTTGATCTTGCTTAGTAAAATAAGGTGATAAAAACATAAAGAATAATTCTTATTAGTCAGTAGTAAGTCATATCACAGAGCGTGATTGTTAATGATAATTCTATAACAATTTTGGCGAATGCGAGACTAGGTTAGTGATAAAATCGATTAATGAGCGAGAGTTTACTGCATGATGGCAGATAAACTCACCCGATGACTATAAAAACCCTATATTGAGCTTAACTACAAGGCTTCTTTAGTGTGTTTATTTCTATTCCACTAGTGTCATCGGCAATAAAATAAGTCAAACATGCTTTTGCATTATGTCAGCATATCAAGATTACTAAGTGAATTTAATCGAGATTTGCTGTGAATAACAAAATCAACTTAGCCGTCAGCATATCCTGAAATTGGATATAGGGTGATATTAATTATTTTTCTGTTTTATTAAAATGCGTTTTTCAGTGTCATTTACATCGCCGACAAGAATTTCAATCAGCCCTTCTTGGCGCTATTTACGCTTTATCGACAGAGAATAGACCCGTTTTAGAACCGTGAATATGCTTTGTTAGCAAACCCATCGCATGCATTGATAATGCAGACTTGAGATAAACACATTCGGTAGATTTATCCATGTTTTATCAGGCATTGTGGATAGATGGATAGATGGATAAGTGGTGATGCTGGCGAGGGTAATCAATTTGGGTTTAACGCTTGGTAATTGACTGTTTGTTTGTCACAAGATTTTGGCGAAATCTGTTTTGCACTAGGGTTTAAGGGGGTAATTTTATTTTTTTTAAGGTGGTGCAGCGGGTTCAGAGGATATATCTAAGCTTGTTAACCTTATTACCAAAATAAGAAGTTATGTTTACCGTGTTTTTTAATGCTGTACATGGCTTTATCGGCTTGCTCACAAACGTTAGTAAACTCATCTAATTCATCAAATAAGCTGATGCCAATACTGAGCCCTACTTTAATGCTTTCACCCTCCAATTCTATAGGATATTCATAGTGTGCCAGTAACGTTTTAGCCAAGGTTGTTAAACGTTCGACATCATTACAATGAGCTAAAATGACAAACTCATCACCACCAAAACGTGCCACATGATGGCGTGTGGGCTTGGTTGTGTCTGTGGTGCTAAAGAGTTGATCGCATATTTGAGCAATATCGTTGGCAATATGGATCAATAGAATATCGCCATACCGATGGCCTAAATGATCATTAATAATCTTAAAGCCGTCTAAATCGATAAAACACAACGCGCCATGATGTGTGTCGTGACTGTTTTTTCTCTGTTCAAAGGCAGCAATGAGTGCATTTCGATTGAGTAAATTGGTTAATGGATCGCGATGAGCGAGTTTGGCTAATTCTTGTTCGTAACGCTTTTCTTGGGTGACATCAATGTGAGTGCCCATAATTCGCAGCGGTTCACCGTTAATACCATACTCAATAATACGTCCACGGTCAGACACCCATGCAACAGTGCCATCTTTATGTACCATACGATGCACTGCTTGATAAATTTCCGCGTTACCGGCTACATGACTTTCAAAGGCTTGTATTACCCAGTCTTTGTCTTCGGGGTGAAGATTGTTTTTCCAGCTGCTGATATGGGCGGGTAACTCTTCACGGGTAAAGCCAAGAAGATGACCCCACTGTTGATTAAAAATAGTTAGGTTTCCGCTGGGAATATGTTGCTCCCATAAACATAAGCCAGTGCCATCGAGCGTAGCGTTCAGTTGCTCGTTTACTCGTTTATTGAGCAGAGTAAGCCGATTGTTCTCGTACTCGAGTCGCTTTATTTTGTGCTTATGTTGCTCCAGCTCAAGCTGTAACTGAGCAATGATATCTTGCTGTGTCATGGATAGCTGATAATCCTTTGAGTCCAATAGGCTCAGTTTAGCGGGTTATTAAAGAAAAAACACCAGCATTAGTTGCTGGTGTTTTGTTCGTCACAAAGTTGATTTATAAGGCTTTAAGGATTGCTTCTACACTGTCCTTAGCATCACCAAACAACATTTGGGTATTGTCTTTAAAGAACAATGGATTTTGTACACCGGCATAACCGGTGTTCATTGAACGTTTAAAGCCAATCACGTTTTGGGCTTTCCATACTTCTAATACTGGCATGCCAGCAATAGGGCTCGTTGGATCCTCCATCGCCGCCGGGTTAACCGTATCGTTAGCACCAATGACAAGCACTGTATCTGTACTGCTAAAGTCTTCGTTGATTTCGTCCATTTCTAACACGATATCGTAAGGCACTTTAGCTTCGGCCAGTAGTACGTTCATGTGGCCAGGTAAGCGTCCTGCAACAGGGTGAATACCAAAGCGCACTTTAATGCCCATATCACGTAGCTTTCTGGTAATTTCAGCCACCGGATATTGTGCTTGAGCCACCGCCATACCATAACCTGGAGTGATAATGACCGAGTCTGACGCTTTTAGCATATCAGCGACATCTTCAGCGGTTGTTTCACGGTATTCACCCACTGTGTCATCGCCTGATGCTGCAATGGCATCATTACCAAAACCACCGGCAATAACAGAAATGAACGAGCGGTTCATTGCTTTACACATAATGTAAGACAGAATCGCACCCGATGAGCCCACAAGCGCACCGACAACAATCAGTAAGTCATTAGATAACATGAAACCTGCTGCTGCTGCTGCCCAACCCGAATATGAGTTCAGCATGGATACCACAACCGGCATATCAGCGCCGCCAATTGAAGCCACTAAATGCCAACCAAACGCGAACGCGATAAGGGTCATCAAGATGATTGGCGTCACTGCACCACCAGCCTGAACGAATATCACCATGAGAATAAACGACACCACAACGGCCAATAAATTTAATTTATGACGATGAGGTAGCATTAATGCTTTTGATGAAACCAAACCACGTAACTTAGCAAAGGCCACAATCGAACCTGTGAAGGTGACTGCACCAATAAAGATGCCTAAAAATACTTCCACTAAGTGAATGTTAAGCATGGCACCGGTTAGGTGTTCGGTTTGTTGGGCTTTGCTTGCTTCGGCAAACGCAGCTCTGGCGGTTTCTAGTGTAGTGTTGAGGTCTTGCCCTAATACCACAACAATTTCAGACACTTCGTGTGGTTGGATATCAATAAAGCTATTAAAGCCCACTAATACCGCTGCTAGACCCACAAAACTGTGCAAAATTGCGACGAGCTCTGGCATTTCTGTCATTTCGACTTTTAATGCTAAGCGAATACCAATTGATCCACCAATGACCATGGCGAGAATAATCCATTCTACGCCGCTTGTGGCAGGGTTGAGTATGGTTGCAATAAGCGCAATCGCCATACCAATAATGCCAAATAAATTACCATTTTTAGCGGTTTCTTGTTTTGATAACCCAGCTAAACTGAGAATAAAAAACACCGCGGCAATGATATAAGATGCTGTAACCAGTCCTTGAGACACGATATGACTCCTTAATCTTTACGGAACATCTTCAGCATGCGCTGAGTGACGGTAAATCCGCCAAAGATGTTGATACTGGCAATAAGCACCGCAACAAACGCAAGCGCCGTGACTAATGCTGAACCCTGGCCTATTTGCAATAACGCCCCGACCACAATAATGCCTGAAATAGCATTAGTGACCGACATTAACGGCGTATGCAATGAGTGCGACACATTCCACACCACGTAATAACCCACCACACACGATAGGATAAACACGGTGAAATGCGATAAGAACTCAGCGGGCGCAACAGAAGCGACTGCAGCAAAACCAGCAAGCCCTAACACACCTAAAATGTATTTAAGTTTTGACGGTGCTTTGTCAACTTTGGCCGCTTTAGGCTCGATACTCGCTGCTGGTTTTTGCGGTGCCGCAGACACTGAAATGGCTGGAGGTGGGAAAGTTATTTCGCCGCCACGAGTCACGGTCATGTTGCGCATCACTACATCGTCAAAATCGAGCACAGCATTACCGTCTTTGGCTTTACACATTAACTTCATCAAGTTGACTAGGTTAGTGCCATAAAGTTGTGACGATTGCGCCGGTAAACGACCGGGTAAGTCGGTATAACCCAGCACCTTTACGCCGTTTTCAGTAATAAAACGTTCACCAGTGACGGTGTATTCACAGTTACCACCTGTTGCTGCCGCTAAATCGACAATCACTGAGCCAGGTTTCATGGTATCAACCATGTCTTTGGTGATCAGCTTTGGCGCAGGGCGACCAGGAATTAATGCGGTGGTAATGATGATATCGACGTCTTTGGCTTGTTCAGCAAAGAGCGCCATTTCAGCGGCAATAAACTCTTCTGACATGGTTTTAGCGTAGCCGTCAGACGAGCCGCCTTCAGTGTTTTCAAATTCAAGCTTTAAGAAGCTACCGCCCATTGACTCAATTTGCTCAGCCACTTCAAGGCGAGTATCAAATGCGCGCACTATGGCCCCTAGCGAGCCCGCGGTGCCAATAGCGGCAAGCCCGGCTACACCAGCGCCAATAACCAACACTTTAGCTGGTGGCACTTTACCTGCGGCGGTAATTTGCCCAGTAAAGAAACGACCAAATTCGTGGGCGGCTTCGATCACCGCGCGATAACCACCAATGTTGGCCATCGATGATAAGGCATCGAGTGATTGGGCGCGTGAGATGCGTGGCACCATGTCCATCGCCATCACAGTAATATTGTGACTTGACAGTTTTTCAACAAGTTCAGGATTTTGGGCTGGCCAAATAAAACTCACCAACGTCGTACCTGGTTTCATTTTGGCGATTTCGTCATCGGACGGTGCATTCACTTTAAAAATAAAGTCAGCGTCGTACACATTGTCGACCACATCTGCCCCAGCGGCTTCAAATGCAGCATTATCAAAGCTCGACTTCACACCTGCCTGTGCTTCAATTGCCACACTAAAGCCGAGTTTTATTAGTTGTACCACAGTGGCTGGAGTCGCGGCGACTCGAGTTTCACCTTTGATACTTTCTCTCGGTATTCCAATCTGCATGACTGTTTCCTGATGGTTAATAAAAAGACCGTCTATTGTTGTTCCCCATCAATAGACCATTCCGTTTGAGTATTTCTGCCTCACATGCTGCACTTTGAAGATAGAAAAAGAGCAGCATATGACCATTGAAGTCGGGTAAACTATTTAACCAATGGCATTACGTTGACACAGTTACATTGTATTTGCATGTCGTTTTACTCAGAGAACAATCAACCTGATAATTATTCATCAGTTAATTGGCGCTCCTAGCTTGCGACATGAGGCGTGTTCGGTACAAGTGCCTTTAGGTTAATTAAAGGGTTTTAAATTAAGGTAATTTAAAAACTTTTAACTGCGCCACACTTTTGTAGCTTAAAAAAACATCTTTGCATATTCCTAAATGGAATAAAAAATCATCTTTTATTCTTTTTTGGTTTTTGTCCTTAGGAGTAAGCTAGTTCACATTACACTGTTATAAGGCCGTCTTATGTTGTTAAAAGAACTTTCAGCTTTAGCATCACCATTGTCTCAAGGACAAGTCGATAAGCTAAAGCAACTCACATCTGAATTATCTTCAGTTCAACTTGCATGGGTCAGTGGTTATCTCGCTGCGAGTGCTAACCAAGGTCAAGGCGGTGTCGAGACGACAGCAGAGACAAGTGCCGCACCAACAGTTACGATTTTATACGGTAGCCAAACGGGCAATGGCCGTGGCGTAGCTAAAGAGCTAGCGGCTAAAGCGCAGGCGCAAGGTTACGCGGTTAATTTAGCTTCTATGGGCGAATACAATGTCCGTCAACTAAAACAAGAAACCATTTTGTTATTGGTTGTTAGTACTCATGGTGAAGGCGAAGCGCCTGACGATGCGATTGAACTACACAAGTTTTTATCCTCAAAGCGCGCACCTAAATTAGATAAGCTTCATTATTCTGTGTTAGCGCTAGGTGATTCAAGTTATGAGTTTTTCTGCCAAACCGGTAAAGACTTTGATGCGCGTTTAAGTGCACTAGGGGCAACATCTTTATTGCCGTTGGTAGAATGTGATGTTGATTATGAAGATATTTCACAACAATGGCAGGACAGCGTTGTAGAAGCTGTTAAGCCGTATATTCAAGCATCAAGTGCAAGTGTGGTCTCTATTGGTACTGCATCGATTGCTGGTGAAAGTGAATATACTAAGCAAAACCCCTATACAGCAGAAGTACTCGTCAGCCAAAAAATTACCGGTCGAGATTCTGATCGTGATGTCCGCCATGTTGAAATTGATTTAGGCGAGTCAGGATTAACTTATCAAGTCGGTGATGCGTTAGGTGTATGGTTTAGTAATAACGAAGTGCTTGTCGATGAAGTTATCGCCGCGCTCGGTTTAGCTGCAGACGACAATGTTACCGTATCGAAACAGTCATTATCATTAAAGGCTGCGTTAACTGACAAGAAAGAATTAACTCAGTTATACCCAGGCCTAGTTAAAACATGGGCTGAGTTGAGTGGTAATGCTGAACTAGCTGTGATTAGTGAAGACAAAGAACAAACCAGACAGTTTATTCTTAAGCATCAGTTAGCCGATTTAGTTGCAATATATCCTGCCAAGGTTAGCGCCGTGCAGTTAGTTGATATGTTACGTCCATTAACTCCACGCTTATATTCAATAGCCTCTAGCCAGGCCGAAGTTGAAGCCGAAGTACACTTAACAGTGGCATTGGTTGAAGATGAGCGTCAAGGCCAAGCTCGTTTTGGTGGTGCATCGCATTTCTTAGCCTCAGCTGAAGAAGGCCAGCAGGTTAATGTATATGTTGAGCCTAATAACCATTTCCGCTTACCAGAAAACCCAGAAACACCGGTAATTATGGTGGGTCCTGGTACTGGTGTTGCGCCATTCCGCGCCTTTATGCAGCAACGTGCCGTTGACGGTGTGTCGGGTGACAGCTGGTTATTCTTTGGTAACCCACATTTTGAACAAGATTTCTTATACCAAGTTGAGTGGCAGCAGTATCTTAAAAATGGCGATTTATCGCGTTTAGATGTGGCTTTCTCGCGTGATCAAGCTCATAAAGTGTATGTTCAGCATCGCATTGCCGAACAAGCAGAAGCGTTGTGGCAGTGGCTACAAAATGGCGCGCATGTGTATATCTGTGGTGATGCAGAACGCATGGCAAAAGATGTACACCAAGCATTAGTGAATATAGCGGTTGAACAAGGTGGCTTAAGCGCTGATGACGCAGAAGCTTACTTTGAAACACTTCGTAGCGAAAAACGCTACCAAAAAGACGTGTACTAAATTCGACCTCGGTTGCTAGTCAAATCTAGCAACCCAATCGCACTAATGAATTGAACAGAATTAAGAGAGGCCCAGGCCATGAGTGAGCAAAAGTTAGCGTTAAACGAATACTTAAAAATCGACAGTGATTATTTACGCGGCGACATCCAGGAAGGTTTAGATACCCAAGTGACAGGATCGTTTAGTGATGGCGATCAACAGTTGATCAAATTCCACGGTTTTTATCAGCAAGACGATCGCGATTTACGTAACGAGCGTAAAGAGCAAAAGTTAGAGCCATTGCATAGCTTTATGCTACGTGCCCGTGTACCTGGTGGTATTTGTACTCCAGCGCAGTGGTTAGAAGTGGATAAAATTTCATCTACGCTAACCACCTCAAACAGCATTCGTTTAACCACGCGTCAAACGTTTCAGTACCACGGCATTCCTAAGCGTAATCTAAAAACCTTGATCCAAGGTCTTGATCGCGCCGCACTCGATTCTATTGCCGCTTGTGGTGACGTAAACCGTAACGTGATGTGTAACCCAAACCCGGTTGAATCTAAGTTACATGCTCAGGCGTATTCGGTTGCCAAGCATTTATCTGATCATCTATTACCACACACTCGCGCTTACGCTGAGATTTGGTTAGATGAAGAAAAGCTATTAGGCACCGAAACGGTTGAACCGGTTTACGGTAAAACCTATTTGCCACGTAAATTTAAAATGGCGGTTGCAGTTCCACCACATAATGATGTCGACGTATACACCAACGACCTTGGTTTTATTGCGGTAGCAGAAGCCGGCGAGTTAATTGGCTTTAACTTGGTTGCGGGTGGCGGCATGGGGTCTACCCACGGTGAAGTAGAAACCTTCCCACGTTTAGCTGACGACTTTGGGTTTATTAAAACTGACGACGTTACCAAGTTTGCAGAAGCGGTAATGACCGTTCAACGTGACTGGGGTAACCGTGTTGTACGTAAACGTGCGCGTTTAAAGTACACCATTGTTGACCATGGTTATGATGCATTTAAAGCAGAAGTAGAGAAACGTGCCGGGGTTAAATTTGAGCCCAAACGTGATGTGATTATTGGCGATCGCGGCGACCGTTATGGTTGGGTTGAAGGTATCGACAATAAGTTTCATTTAACGCTGTTTATTGAAAGTGGCCGTATTAAAGACATGCCAGGTCAAACCTTGCAAACCGGTCTACGTGAAATAGCCAAAATCCATAAAGGCGATTTCCGCATGACATCTAATCAGAACATGATTATTGCCGGTGTCGCTGCACAAGATAAAGCTGAAATTGAAGGGTTAGCGCGTAAACATGGTTTATTAGGCCAAGTGCTAAGTGGTACTCGCGGGCATTCAATTGCCTGTGTGGCATTGCCAACTTGCCCATTAGCGATGGCAGAAGCTGAACGTTACTTCCCTGAGTTTATTGATCACATTGATGCTCTACAGGCTAAGCATGGTATTAGCGAGCAATCAATTGTGGTGCGTATGACCGGTTGTCCAAACGGTTGTGCCCGTCCATTTGCGGCTGAAATTGGTTTAGTGGGTAAAGCTCCTGGGCGTTACAATTTGTATTTAGGCGCCAGCTTTGAAGGCACGCGTTTAAATAAAATGCATAAAGAAAACATTCAAGAAGCTGAAATTTTAGCTGAATTGGATACCTTGTTTGGCCGCTACGCCACAGAGCGCGATGCGGGCGAAACCTTTGGTAACTTCACTGTGCGCATTGGCGTAGTGAAGGCGGTTAATGACGCCGCTAAGGATTTTCATGCCTAATGAAGTGGTAACGACTGCGCCTACTGGCGCGGCCGTCGATCATTCTGTGACTCCGGCTCAACTGCAGGCGTTATTATTAGCGCCTAAAGCAGAGCAAACAGCTGCGCTTGAAAACATTAACCTGTTTTTAGCAGGTTTAACGGCGCAACAACGAGTGGCTTGGGGCTTAGCGTATTTACCGGGCGATCATGCGTTATCGTCTAGCTTTGGTATTCAAGGCGCGGTGATGTTGCACATGGTGACTCAAGCGCAAAGTGATATTCCGGTGATTTTAACCGACACTGGCTATTTGTTTGCTGAGACTTATCAATTTATTGATCAGTTAACTGAGCGCTTAAACCTCAATCTTAAAGTGTACCAAGCGGGTCAAACCCAAGCGTGGCAAGAAGCCCGTTTTGGTAAGCTGTGGGAGCAGGGGATTGACGGCTTAGAAAAGTATAACCGCATCAATAAAGTTGAGCCTATGCAACGTGCATTAGCTGAATTAAATGTCGGTACCTGGTTCGCAGGCTTGCGTCGTAGCCAGTCTAGCACCCGTGAAGCATTGCCGATTTTAGCCATTAGTGGCAAACGTTTTAAGTTGTTACCCATCATTGAGTGGAGCAACAAAGACGTCCATATGTACTTAACTGAACATGACTTGCCATATCACCCATTATGGGAACAAGGCTATGTGTCGGTAGGCGATACTCACTCAAGTAAACCTCTTGAGTTAGGTATGTCCGAAGAAGAAACCCGTTTTAATGGCTTACAACGAGAATGTGGTCTGCACTTCGATATCTAGTTGTGAAGTGGTGTTATAGAACGTACTCCATTCATCCGCGATTTATTGCGGATGAGTGCATTTTAAGGTTTTATTTATTTACCGTATCACCCTCTATTTTGTCTTAAATTCGACGTTATTCTTTTTAATTAATTTGTTTTATTGCTGTCATTCATAAGTTTGAATTATGAGATAAACTGCTTTTATCTCATCGGTTTGTAATATCATGCTGCCAAATTATTACCAAGCCTGTTTGGTAACATGTTGTCAGACATTGCAACGTTATAATTAAAAAGGGCAGGTTGAGATTGGTTTGTTCTCCTAAATAATTAGCTGTGCATTGAATTGATCTGCTGATTTTATGTGTAATAGAAAATAATAAAATTTTATTTAAATTTTTATGCATCAGTGCCGATATTAGTCTAGATTTAAATTTGCCGTAGACGGTTTTTGTTGACGTTTTGAGATTGTTTTTGCAATCCACGTACCTTCAAAAGCTTCGCTCGTATCCTCGAGCACATTGATTGACTTGTTAGCGTATAAGCAATCTGTTCGGTTGTTCCCGATAACTCAGTAGTTCGAGTTATCGGGAATCAAATGGTTGATTTATTTTCTGCTTAATCCTTTTTGCTTCTCATCGCTACGCTGATCAAATTCCCTCTCTAAGCTCGTTGGATAATAAGCTGTCTTTTTGATGTTATTGGTTTTTTATTGGTGCCGTTTTCTGCATAAATATCACCCCAAAAGGCAACATCTAATGCGTTGATTAACATTTAATGCTAAATTAATCCGCAGTTTATCGGTGAAATCGATAATGCTTATCCCAAAAAGATAATAAATGTTTAAACGCTAACTCATTTCAAGGAAGAGTTAACAATAATATAAATTGGAGTTTATAGATGAATAAGATGGCAATTGCTGCTGTGGTATTAGCTGTTGGTGCAGGTGGATACTTTCTGTCACAACAAGGGACGTCAGTCGTTAAAAATGCTCCTATGTTGGACTATATTCCTGCTGATACATTAGCGTTTTCTGGGCAGTTAGTTCCATTTCCGTTAAAAGATTATTTGTATAGCATTGCAGGTAATTACCAAGCTTATAATTTGGATGAAATGCTGTCGCTAGATGATAGCTCATCAGCTCAAGAGCGCTTTTTTGTCAGTTTATATAAGCAATACATGACAGTGTTGCCTGAACCTGAAACCTTGCTATCAACATACGGTTTACCTGATTCAATCAAGAGTTATTTCTATACCTTGGGCGCATTGCCGGTAATAAAAATTGAGATCAGTAATCCTGCAGCATTTTGGGCCGAATTAGATCGCGCTGAGCAGGAAAGTGGCTTAACTCATACAATGGGCAAATCTGGTTCTGTTGATTATCGTGGTTATGCATTAACCGATGTCGATGAGAAAGAACATGCTGAGATTGTTTTTTCTGTTAAAGATGGCTGGTTAACCGTGACATTGAATACGTCATTTAATCAACCTGAATTACTTGAAACCGCCTTGGGTGAAAAGAAAGTTGAGCACCCAATTAGCGAAACCACCATGTTGCAAGACATTGCCAAAAATCATGGTTTTATGCAAGACAGCATTAGCTTTATTAACCATGTTGAATTGGTTAAAGGGTTAACGTCGACTGACGGCAATATGCTGGCCAAGCAAATGACCAAAATGATTGAAATTCAGGGTGAAGATCCATTTGCAGAAATGAAAACACCAGTGTGTCAAACTGAATTAAATGCCATAGCGGCCAACTGGCCACGCAGTGTAATGGGGTTAAATGCATACTCTATTACTCGTGAAGAAAGTACCATTGATGCTGCTGTCGTGGTTGAAAGTAACAACCAAGTGATTTTGTCAGCATTGAACAAAATACGCGGTTTTGTGCCTTCATTTGTCAGTAGTGGTCATGACAATATCTTATCATTCTCTCTCGGCGTTGATGTTAATCAACTCGCACCAGCATTGAACGAAGTGTGGAAAGATTTACAAACACCGCAATACCAATGTGCTGCACTGGCTCAAATGCAGTCAGAGTTAAGCGAATTAAACCCAGCGATGCTTGGCATGATGACGGGTATGGCTAATGGTGTTAAAGGCATCAGCGTGACACTTGCTGATTACAAGTTAGCTGAAAAAAATGGCCAACCTAGTTTTGAAAAACTAGATGCATTAATTAGCGTGTCAGCTGAAAAGCCGATGATGTTAGTTGATATGATGAAGCCGTTTTATCCGCCGCTTGCAAACGTTAACTTGAAAGACAATGGCGATCCAGTCGATATTACCTCTATGTTAATGTTGCCACCAGAATTTGGGGTTAGTGCTAAATTGGCCATCAAAGGGAGTCATTTAGTTGTTTATACTGGCGACAGAGGTACTGAGTTAGCCGATTTGATGTATAAGCAATCACTAGAGTCTAATGGTTTCTTTGACTTGTCTGTTGATTACCAGAAAATGTTTGCTCCATTAGTCGATATGGTCGAAATGAGTGGCGAACCAATGCCAGAAGAATTGATGATGTTAAAAGATTACGATATGCGCTTACAGATGTCGGTAGATTTTACAGACAAAGGCATTGTTATTGGTTCAAAAGTTAACAGCAAGGCAAATGAACAGTAATACGTAAAGCTTTTGATTTTAAAAGTGATTAAATATAAAAAGGTGACCATATAGGTCACCTTTTTTATGAGTATTGCACAACCACACTTTAGAGTAAGTCGTTAAGTGCGATACCAATACCAATACGCTGATTGTGATGGCTGTAATCGATCAGGCTTTCACCGTAACCATTAAAGTATTGAGTATAGACACGTAACGTACCAATAATCGGGTAGCTCCAAGTCATTTCAACAGCACCACGATTGGTTTCGCGTAAGTTGTTGCGCAGCAGCATAGTAAAACGATGCTCACCTAAACCGTAAACACCAGTGAGTTCAAAGTTACCCATGTAATCACTAATATCTGGATTATCATCACCTTTTACTGCATTCACACTTTCTTTTTCATCTTCAGGAATACGCCACCAGACTTTAAGCCCTAATGCGAAAGGACCTTTGTCAAATACCGCACTACCGTATATTCGATTCCAGCTGCGTGACAATTGGTTGGTTTGGCCATTAGATTGATGCACAGCACCAAAACCTAAAAATGAGTTAGTAAAACCACCAATTTTCCAATCATTATTAAATAACATAAACACTTCTGGTTCGTGGTTAGTTTCACGAAACGGTGATGATGCATCTCGGTTGTAGACTTGCCAGTAAGATTGATTGGTGTAGGCAAAAAATAAATGACCATTATCACCAAAAACATTATACATAATGGGAAACTTAAAACTGATTTGAAACTTTGCTTCTAGATTATCAATGGTGAAATCTTCATCTGGGTATTTAATTTCAAATGGCAACGAATTCGTGTGTGTTTGATACGTTACCGGAAGCAAGTAGTTTGCCTTGTGCGGCGTGATCACAAACGGTTTTTCAGATGTAGCGAGTTCTCTTTTCACGCGTTCATCAACTAAAGAATCTTCAGCAAAGGCGAGCGAACTATAGCCAAGCAATAGTATCGAGAGTCCAAAATATTTAGTGATTTTTATCATCGCGTTATCCGTAAGCATAATTATTCGTTTAATTTTAATGTATTTTTTAGCATCAGTATTTTTTCGATGTTCATTGTTATCAATTGCTAGCGCTTTGTCGAATTAAGTTAACAATTCTTTTTATTTCAACGGCTGATTCTATACGTATTAGCATGTCAAATAGAGTAAAACATCAACAAATCGCCTCATATGCTATTTAGTTATAAAAACTAACTATTAACTATTGTATATGGAATATAGAAAACGCTATATTTGAGCATGGTCAAATATCTTGAGGTAAATGTGATGGAGTTAGTCTCTATGCCAGGGCAACAAGCCAAAGGCAAAGTGTGGTTAGTAGGCGCAGGTCCTGGTGATGTTGAGCTGCTAACACTAAAAGCCTATCGCATTCTTCAGCAAGCCGATGCGGTGTTATATGACGCATTAGTCAGCCAAGACATTTTAGATTTGATCCCCAGTAACGCGGAAAAAATTGCAGTGGGTAAGCGCGCAGGTAAACACAGCGCTGCTCAAGATGAAATTAATCAGCTATTAGTGACTAAAGCATATACCCGTAAAAATGTTGTGCGTTTAAAAGGCGGCGACCCGTTTATTTTTGGCCGCGGCGGCGAAGAGCTACAAACTTTAGTGGCTGCCGGTATTGCTTTTGAAGTGGTACCAGGCATTACAGCAGCCAGTGGCACTTCCGCTTATGCAGGTATCCCGTTAACGCATCGTGATTATGCTCAAGGTGTCACCTTTATCACTGGTCATTGCCAGTTAGCGAGTCGCCCTATGGATTGGCAGGGTTATGCTAATTCCAACAATACTTTAGTGGTGTATATGGGCATATTAAATGCCAATATTATTAGCGATGGTTTAATCAACGCAGGCCGCAGTGCTGATACGCCAGTGGCCATAGTGTCGAACGCGACCACCTCATCACAACAGCGGTTTATTGGTAAGTTAGGTGAGCTGGCTCAATTGGCCGCAGATCCTGCTTTGCAGATGCCTGCGCTGATGATTATTGGTGAGGTTGTTGAATTAGCTGACAGCTTAAATTGGTTTGATCCCGTCACTGCGCAACAAAAAACGGCTCAACAAAAAACAGATTTAGACACAGCCGCGATAGCGCTGTAGTCGAATAATTTAACCCGCTGCTCTGCAGCAATATTAGGTAATGGAGAATCATCATGGCAGGCCGTTCGTTAAGCCATTTACAACAACTGGAAGCCGAAAGCATCCAGATTATCCGTGAAGTAGCAGCTGAGTTTGGTAATCCTGTCATGATGTATTCGATAGGCAAAGATTCATCGGTGATGCTGCATCTAGCGCGCAAAGCTTTTTACCCGGGTAAAATTCCATTTCCCTTATTGCATGTGGATACGGGTTGGAAATTCAAAGAGATGATCGCCTTTCGTGATGCGCAAGCCAAAGCGTTTGGTTTTGAATTACTGACTCATACCAATCAGGAAGGCGTTGAACAAGGTGTTGGCCCATTTTCTCATGGTAGTGCCAAGCACACTGACATAATGAAAACCCAAGGGTTAAAACAAGCATTGAATAAATATGGTTTTGATGCAGCTTTTGGTGGCGCACGACGTGACGAAGAAAAGTCTCGTGCCAAAGAACGAGTCTATTCGTTCCGTGATAAACACCATCGCTGGGACCCTAAAAACCAACGTCCAGAGTTATGGCGCACTTATAATGGTGCGGTAAACAAGGGTGAGAGCATTCGAGTGTTCCCTTTATCTAACTGGACTGAGCTTGATATTTGGCAGTACATCTATCAAGAAAATATTGAAATTGTGCCGTTATATTTTGCTGCACCACGCACCGTAGTAAACAAAGGTGGTCAGCTCATCATGAAAGATGATGACCGTATGCCGTTAGAAGAAGGTGATGTTGAATCGGTTGAGCGGGTTCGTTTTAGAACCTTAGGTTGTTATCCGCTAACGGCAGCGATGCCTTCAGAAGCCGACACCTTAGAAAAAATTATTGAAGAGATGCTGTTAACTCGTTCAAGTGAACGTCAAGGTCGCTTAATTGATTCTGACCAAAGTGCATCAATGGAGCAGAAAAAGCGTCAAGGCTATTTCTAAACAATTGAACATGGTTGTTTTATCAACCCAGCATGCGAACTAATTTGAGTGAGAAAGATTATGGACCAAGCAAAAAACAATACAGACCGTATGGCAGCAGAAATCCAGCTGCACGGTGTAAAAGAATATTTAGCCTTACAACAAAACAAAGGCTTACTGCGTTTTTTAACTTGTGGCAGTGTCGATGACGGCAAAAGTACCTTAATTGGTCGTTTACTGCATGACAGTGCGCAAATCTATGAAGATCAGTTAGCGAGTCTAAAAAGTGACAGCGCTAAGATGGGTACTACAGGTGAAGCCATCGATCTAGCGTTATTGGTAGATGGTTTACAAGCTGAGCGTGAGCAAGGTATTACTATCGACGTGGCTTATCGTTATTTCTCCAGTGAAAAACGTAAGTTCATCATTGCTGATACTCCCGGTCATGAACAATATACTCGTAACATGGCAACGGGCGCATCTACCTGTGACTTAGCGGTTATTTTGGTTGATGCGCGTTACGGTGTTCAAACCCAAACTAAACGTCATGCCTTTATCGCATCATTATTAGGTTTACGTCACTTTGTTGTTGCCGTGAATAAGATGGATTTAGTCGGTTTTGATCAAACTGTGTTTGACAAAATTCAAGCCGATTTTACTGAATTTGTTAAAGACTTTGGTGATTTAGATATTCACTATGTGCCTTTGTCTGCGTTAAATGGCGACAACGTGGTTAACCGCAGTACGCAGTGTGACTGGTATCAAGGTGGAACATTACTTGAGTTACTAGAAACTATCGACACACAACGCGAACTGAGCGAACTTCCCGTTCGTTTCCCGGTGCAATACGTACTACGTCCTAACTTAGATTTTCGTGGTTTCTCTGGCACACTAGCGTCAGGTATCATTAAAGTGGGCGATGAATTGGTAGCATTGCCATCAGGGAAACGCAGTAAAATTGAGCGCATTGTTACATTTGACGGTGATTTGCAAGAAGCTGTAGCTGGCCAAGCTATTACCATTACCCTTGAAGATGAGATTGATATTTCACGTGGTGATTTATTGGCTCACCCTGCTACTGCGCCAGAAATTGCTAACCATATTGTCGCAGATATGGTGTGGATGGATGAAAAACCATTACAGATTGGTCAATTATATGATGTGAAAGTTGCAGGCAAGAAAACCCAAGCTGTCGTGAGCGCAATTGAATATATTACTGATGTAAACACCCTAGAGCGCAGTGCAGCAAGCTCATTAAGCTTGAATACCATTGCCCGAGTTAAGTTAGATTTAACTGAATCTATTGTGTTAGATGCCTATAGCTTAGTACGTGATACTGGTGGAATAATTCTAATCGATCGATTATCTAATGCTACTGTTGCTGCGGCTATGGTTGTTAGTGGACATCAAGGCGACAAGCAAACCAACACTGAGTTTAGTGCATTTGAAGTCGAGTTTAATGCGTTAGTGCGTAAGCATTTTCCGCATTGGAATGCTCGCGATATTAGCGTGCTTGGAAAATAAATAATGAGCGAAATATGGTTGTTAGCGATTATCTTGTTAGCACTGGTCGGTGGGCTTCTTGCTGGGCTTGCAACACCGGCCGCCATGTTTTTTTTCGCTTCATTACTTTGTTACATCCTAGGGCTAGTTGACTTAAATGTAGCGCTTGGCAGTTTTACTAATAACGGGCTAATCACGTTAGTGTTGTTGGTGTTGGCTGCCACAGCACTCGAGAAAACCTCCTTACTGGGCAAATTAAGCCAAGTGATAGGGAAAGGTTCGCTATTTTCTACTTTGGCTAAGTTAGGTATATCGACGGCGTTATTGTCGTCGTTTACCAATAATACTGCGGTCGTGGCCTCATTAATTGGTGTCGTGCGCCGTAACCAAGCGCATGCTCCTTCTAAGTTATTACTGCCATTAAACTATGCTGCAATCCTCGGTGGTACGCTTACGCTCATTGGTACTTCTACCAATTTGATTGTTAACTCATTTGTTGAAAATGCTGGCCTTGAACCTCTGGGTTTTTTTGAGTTCTCACAAGTTGGCGCACTAGTCGTAATAAGCGGTCTAGTTGTGTTGACCATTATGGCCAACTTTTTACCCGATAGACGTGAAGAGTCAGAAGATGAAGCTTTGCCTTATCTATTGGAAGCTCATGTTGCCAAAACCTCTACTTTAGTGGGCAAAAGTGTCATTGATAACCGTTTGCGCGCACTTAAAAAACTCTATTTAGTCGAATTAGAACGCAGCGGTATACGTATTTGCCCTGTGCCACCACAAATGGTGCTACAAGCCGATGACGTTTTGCGTTTTAGTGGCGCTGTTGAGTCGGTTGAGTTATTGCATCAGTTTGATGGTTTAGAGTGGTTTGGTAAGCAACACGCTAAAGGCCAAAATTTGGTTGAAGCGGTATTAGCGCCATCATCAAGTTTGGTTGGCACAACCTTAAAAGATTCGCGTTTTCGTGAAGTCTTTGATGCAGCTGTAATGGCAATTCGTCGTGGTCATATTCCGTTAAAAGGCGGACTCGGCGATGTGGTGCTACAACCCGGTGATGTCTTATTACTTACACCAGGTGATCGTTTCTCTAAGTGCCCTAATTTAACCAGTGACTTTGCTGCTGTCAGCGGCTTAGATTTAAGTGTCCGTTTAGATGAAAAACGTGGTAATTGGGTGCTTGTTGGGTTTGCATTAACCATTTTGGCCAGTATTTTCGATGTATTACCGTTAGCCAAAGGCTTAGTTTTATTGTTGCTCAGCTATGTGGCAATTGGCGCGGTAACCTTAAGTGAGCTTAAACGTCGCTTCCCGTTAGAATTGGTGGTGATTGTAGGCAGTGCCTTAGGCTTAGCTAACTTAATGGTCGCAACCGGCTTAGCAGACGTCATGGCACAAACCTTATTGAGTGTGTTCAATGGTTATGGTGTGTTTGCCGCCTTTGTTGGGATTTACCTGATTACGTTAATTGTCACCGAGTTGATAACCAACAACGCCGCAGCAGCACTTGCGTTCCCGGTAGCTTATGCGGTCGCGACGAGTTTTGGTGTCGATCCTCGGCCGTTTATTATGGCGGTAGTATTTGGTGCAAGCGCGAGCTTTATTTCGCCTTACGGCTACCAAACTAATCTCATGGTATTTAATGCCGGTAATTATAAGTTAAGCGATTTTGTGCGCTTAGGTTTACCGTTATCCATCGTATATTCATTAGTGGTTATTTTTTCGATCCCATATTTCTTCCCGTTTTAACAAAGAATTTTAGTGTGGTGTAACAACCATTCGATAGGAGTAGTGATGAGTAATATTGTTTGGCATCAACATGCCATTGACCAAGCTGCCCGTGGTGCCCAAAAAGGCCAAAACCCGGTATTATTATGGTTTACGGGATTATCTGGCTCGGGTAAATCAACCCTCGCAGGCGCATTAGAACGGGCGTTATTTGAGCATGGTTTCCATACCTATTTACTTGATGGTGATAATGTTCGTCATGGTCTGTGTAAAGACTTAGGCTTTAGCCTTGAAGATCGCGATGAAAACTTACGCCGTGTTGGTGAAGTGGCTAAGTTGATGGTTGATTCTGGCTTAGTTGTGCTGTCGGCATTTATCTCGCCAACACGTGAAGAACGTGATCGCGTCCGGGCATTATTCCCACAAGGTCAGTTTGTTGAAGTGCATGTGTCTACACCATTGAGTGTGTGCGAATCGCGAGACCCGAAAGGCTTGTACGCTAAAGCTCGCAAGGGAGAGATTACTAACTTTACCGGTATTTCATCACCTTACGAAGTGCCAGAATCAGCAGAGTTAACTATTGATACCAGCAAAGGCGATCTTGATACTCAGGTACATGGTTTACTGGCCTACTTAAAAGCGATTGAAGTGCTTAACCCACCGAGAGAAATCGCTGGAGCAGGGATTTAAACGGCACTAAATCGACAATTAAATTGATAACCAAATCGACAACTAAATCGAGAAGAATAAAAGGGCTGATGTGTTATATAACATCAGCCCTTTTTTATTTTTATGTCATCGCAATTATAACCGTTATGAAGTTACTGAGTGATAGACTTTTATTTAGAGACAATTATTAGCACATTATATAAGGTGTATTGGTTAGTTTAACTAGCTATTTGGGGTAGATTAAACTTTACCTAATCTAAGATATAATATCGTTCTAAAGGAGTTAATTAAAATAAGGATATTACATGTCTGCTTATGCCAATCGTGCGATCAATGATTATCAAAGAAAGAAAAAGCTTGCTAAAGCACTTTCTGAAAATGAATACCAACTGGTACAAATGAACTCGGCTGAGTTTATCGAGCTTTATATTAGCCATAAACAAAAACAAGGTATGACTAGGACTGATGCTGTTGAGAATATAGGTATAGTTATTTCTCAGTCATCACTGCTTGGGAAGCAATACTGGAATAAACATAATGCTAAAATAAAAACGGGCAGTGGATTGATCCCCTTGATGACAGATATAGTCGCCCTGAGTGCACTGGCTATTGAGATGAAACGAGGTGGGAGTGCCTTTAGTGCTTTTAAGACTGTGACCTATTCAGGTCAACCTTACGTTGTTTTTCAAGGGTATGCTCGTTTAAGGAGAGATTTAACCGGTACTCGTTATTTGGCTAATAATCCTAAAATAGTCTCATTAGGTATTGGAAAATTGGGTGCTTTAAAAACTATTACTAAGGGTAGTATTCTTACCATACTGATTTCTGGTGCATTTTACTCTTTAGAGCAAATGATGAATGATACCAAAACTTGGCATCATTTTGTTGGCGGGATGGCTGTTGATATTGCAATTGTTTCTGCTAGTTCATTGATTACTTGGGCAGCGATAGGTATCGCAGGTACAGCAGCTACATTAACTATTGGTTCAATGTTAGTAATTGTCATCGTAGGTGTGGCTCTTGTTTTGGTGACTAATTTATTTATAGATACAGAGTATTGGTCAGATAAAATAAGTCAATCATTGTCATTAGCGGAAAAAAATCTTATTAATAATGAGGATAAGTTGAGCGCAGATACTAATCGTTTAATCGATGATTATAATCATGACCCTATGCGTTTTTTACATAAATTATTTGGGATCCCTTATTTTCATGGAAGCCAAAAATGAGTGAGAAGTCAGATATTATTCACGATGAATATAGTGATAAAAAAAGGCATAAAGCCTTAGCTATATTTTTTATTATCTTATGCTTTTTAGGTGTTTATGGCACTTTTTTAGGGTTTATAGAAGAATATAGTGTTTTAGAAAAGATTAGTAAAAAGGCTATTTATATCGGGCATAGAAGCTTTGCTATTGGTGCGTTTTGGCTGGTGCCATTTTTTATCGTTTTTTCTTATTTAATGTACTTAAGATTAGTGAATAAACTGACAATTCAAGCGCAAATTTGGCTTGTTAAAGCAGCCGGATTTGGATTAGTTGCTTGGGTTTTGACTTGTAGTGCTTATGGTTTTTGGCTTGATTCACACCTCAGAATAAATGGTTATACTCATTGTTACTGGTATGATTCTCCGTCTCGAGGCAGTCCAACTATTTGGGTAGAGTCGGAGCGTTTTTGCCAGAAGAGAGCTTCAAACACTCGGATTGAATTATTTAACTATTTTGACCAGCAAGATGCATTAAATCGTAAACCAACAGATAAAGAGTTAAATGCAGAGATAAAAAATATTGTTGAAAATAGTATTTTTTATAAATATCAGAATGATCTGCTTTAGTGCTGTATATAAATGGTAATCTAAATTTGATGTAGTGGTTATCAATTTTAAAATCAATCACTTAAAAGCTGAGCTTAATGTTCAGCTTTTAAGTAACTTAATATTAGATTTACACCAATACTTGTTTGAGCACTCTTTGCCAGTTTTCACCCATAAAACGATCGCGATCGGTAGATTTGAAACGGGCTTTTTTCAAGGCATCGTCGATGCGGCTCATGCGGTCGATACTGTTGAATTCTGGGATGACTACATGCTTGGGTTCAACGTCAAAACCTAATACATTTTTGTCTTCTAAGCTATGCCACCACTCAAGGTACTCTTTTATCCCTTCGCTATTATTGTTATCTAATGCTAATAGGTTTTCTTGACCACGCAGTGGGAAATCATTGGCGATGGCTACGCAATCAAAGCCGCCCACTTTAGCAATATAAGCAAGTTGCTTTATGTAGTCTTCTATCGTTGGAATTGGCTTGTTGGTGAGCCAAAAACTCATCATGAACACGCCAAATACTCCGCCGTTATCGCCAATGGCACGAATAACTTCATCGGGTGAACAACGGGCATTTTTTACAATAGCGCGCGCAGCACCATGGCTTTGCACTACAGGAGACTGGCTGGCTTTTATTGCATCAAGGGCCGTTTGGGCACTTGAGTGACTCACATCGATAAGAATATTTTTCCGATTAAGCTCTGTTATGAGCTCGCGCCCAGCGGCGGTTAATGGAGTATTTAAACTATTTAAGCCATTATTATCTAATGCACCACCGGCATAACGATTACCATAATGGTGTGTCAGCTGCAGTACCCGTAAACCCTGTTGATGCAAATTATCTAGTTGTTGCCATTCATTACTTAAACCGTCATTTTCAACACAATCAGCGCCTTGAATTTGAAAAAACACCGCGGTTTGTTGCTGTGTTTTAGCTTTACTAATGTCAGTTCCTGTAAGCCCTTGTAGGTACACATCTGGATTGGCTTTTACTGAATTAGCCGCTTGGGTGATACTGTTGATGCAGGCTTCATAAGTACGTTTATAATTTTTAGTGCCATCGGCTTGTTCAATGGTTTCAATCGCCGAGACATCGGCGATAAAGGCGTCGAGTTTTGAGGCTTTAACATCATTGATGTCGGTCGGTAAAAACGATAAACCATCAATGTATAAACGACGTGGTTTAGCGGCCCATGCCGGAAATGAGCTTAAAGGGCTTAATAATGTGGCTGCTCCAAGGCCTTTTAAGATATGACGGCGAGTTTGGTTACAGACTTTTTGGATCATTATTATTCCTTAGTGTTGGCAGGTATTTCAGGTGCCAACATCTTGTGTATAGGCAACGATGGCTTGCGCTAACGCAGTTAAACCATTGGTACGAGATGGACTTAATTGGCCGCTTAATCCGAGATAATCAAAATACTGTTTTACATCAAATTGTTGTATTTGCACGGTGGTTTTGCCTTGGCAAGCGACCAATAACAATCCAATTAAGCCTTTTACAATACGGGCGTCACTATCGGCCAGATAAAAATGTTGGCCATTTAGCGTGTAATGGTACAGCCATGCTTGGCTTTCACAGCCTTTAACTTGTGCATCCGCCTGTTTAAATTCTGCTGCGAGTGGCGGTAATAATTTTCCTAATAACATGATCTGACGGTATTTTTCTTGCCAGTTATTGGCTTGCTCAATGAGGTTAACGGCTTCAACTAATTCATCCGATAAAGGCGAAAATAACTGCGGTGAAGGTGTGGTGCTTGGGTTTAACATGGTAATTCAATTAACCTCGGCTGTAGATAAAAGATGTATCTGGATCAGCGTGCTGTACCTTAACACTATAACAATAACTCTTTTACAGCATTAAGTGCATGAATAAATTGATCAACATCTTGCTTATTAGTATAGATGCCAATAGACGCACGGCAACAGCCGCTTAAATTAAGGCTGGTCATTAGCGGCATAGCACAATGATGGCCACAGCGAACGGCCACAGCTTGTTGGTCGAGTAAAATCCCTACATCTTGGTGGTGTTCACCCTGTAGATTAAAAGCCACTGCACCAATATTATGGCGCAGACTAACAACGGAGTGACTTTTATCAGAGTCGAATGTATCAGAGTCACTTTTATCAGAGTCGAATGTATCAAAGTGACTTTTATCGGCAATACCATACAACTCAATAGCGCCAAGCTGTTGCAGTTGTTGCTGTAAGTAGTGCAGCAATTGTTGTTCATGTGCGAGTATTTGCTCGCGAGGCAATTGTTGTAAAAAACGAATGGCAGCCCCTAGGCCAATGACTTCTGCGATAGCAGGCGTGCCAGCTTCAAGGCGGTTAGGCAGGGCACCAAACTCAGTCTGTTCAAAACTCACGGTTTTGATCATCTCGCCGCCAGTGAGCATTGGGGTTAATTTATCGAGCTCTGTATATCGACCATATAAAATGCCCACCCCCGTTGGTCCATACATTTTATGGCCTGAAAACACATAAAAATCACAATCAATTTGTTGCACATCAACGGGTAAATGGGCAATGGCTTGCGCGCCATCAACCAAGGTTAGCGCGCCAACGGCTTTGGCTTTTACTACTAGCTCATTGACTGGGTTTAGTGTGCCTAAGGCATTTGACACATGGCATAGTGCAACCACTTTAGGCTTCAGCATTAATAGTTGATCAAAAGCGGCTATATCCAGTTGCGCGTCAGCTGTCAGTGGGATAGGTTTTATCACCGCGCCAGTGCGCTTTGCCAGTTCTTGCCACGGAACTATATTGGCATGGTGAGCAGCAGTATCAATTAACATCACATCATCCGCTTTAATTTGCGAAGTCAGTCCGTAGGCCACCATATTGATCGATTCTGTGGTGCCGTGGGTAAAAATGATTTCGTCTTGACGCTGGGCGTGGATAAATTCAGCCACTTGTAGCCGAACCGCTTCATATTGCTGAGTTGCCCTTGCTGATAATTGATGCGCCGCACGGTGCACATTGGCATTATTGAGTTGGTAATATTCAGTCATCGCATCAATCACCGCTTGTGGCTTTTGGCTGGTTGCTGCAGTGTCTAAGTAGCACAAAGGATGATCGCCAATAGTCTGTTTAAGCGCCGGGAATTGATCGCGTAGTGCTTGATGATCAAATAAAACGGCAGACGATAATGACGATGCAGGCTTCATAAATAAGGATTTCTGTATTGAAAATAAAAGGCATCAAGATCTTCAGTGATCTTGATGCCCATTGCAAGGTTTTGTGGCGATAAGCTCAATTAGTCAGGCGGTTATTGTTTTCCTACGGACAAGGGAAACGGTATAACGCCGATAATTCGTTAATTCTTATCATCAGCTCTTCAGATAAGCTGACCTTGTGGCTGTCGATGTTTTGCTTTAACTGATGTAAATCAGTTGCACCAATAATATTAGCAGCAACAAATTTGCGGCTATTTACAAATGCTAAGGCCATTTCGGTGGGCGACAAACCAAATTCTCGGGCCAAATCGATATAAGCTTGCGTCGCTTCCAGTGCCATTGGGGTACTGTTGTAGCGGGCAAAGCGTTTAAATACCGTTAAACGTGCGCCTTCAGGCCACTGATTATTTTCGTATTTACCGGTTAAGGCACCAAAGGCTAACGGCGAATAAGCTAATAACGGCACATCTTCACGATAACTGATTTCAGACATGGCGATTTCGTAGCTGCGATTAAGCAAGTTGTAAGGATTTTGCACACTGATAATACGTGGCAAATCGTGCTTTTCGGCTAATTTTAGGTATTTCATAAAGCCCCAAGGAGTTTCATTAGAAATGCCGATATAACGCACTTTACCTTGCTTAATGATTTCCGCTAAGGCTTCAAGCGTGTCTAAAATAGGAGTGTAGTGCTCTTCTTCGTCGTGTTCATACATCATTTCGCCGAAGAAATTAGTATTTCTATCCGGCCAATGCACTTGATACAAATCGATAGTGTCGATTTGTAAGCGTGCTAATGAGTCATCAACGGCTTGATGAATGTTGCGCCAGTCAAGAGCCATATCTTTACGGATGTAATCACCTTTACCACCAGGCGCAGCAACTTTAGTGGCAATCACTAAATTGTCGCGATTACCTTGTGCTTTAAGGTAGTTACCAATAATGCGTTCGGTTTCGCCCTGGGTTTCGGCTTTAGGTGGCACCGGGTACATTTCAGCGGTATCAATAAAGTTAACGCCTTGGCCAATAGCATAATCGAGTTGAGCAAAAGCGTCGGCTTGAGTATTTTGTTCTCCCCAAGTCATGGTGCCGAGGCAGATTTTACTCACCTCAAGGTTAGAATGCGCGATACGTTGATATTCCATGATCATCCTCCTATGGAATGTGCTTAATCTGAGGCTACCAAGCTTTTGGGTGATTGCAAAGCGCTATAATAAAGTCGTAGCAAAACCGTTTAAAAAACAATCTAATGCAGCTAGTATCGAAGAATAATGGAATATTTTATACGCTATAAGCTCATTATCATCGCGATTTCACAGGCATCGTGGCCTGTTTCGCCTAAATGCTGACAGTGACTAAAGCCCAGTTTTTCATAGAGTGCTAGTGCTTCAACTAGCACTGCCGTGGTTTCTAAATACATCGATTGATAGCCTTGTTGTTTGGCGAACTCAATACACTGACGGGTTAATGGTTTCGCCATACCTTGACCACGTATTGCGCGAGAAAAATACATTTTCTGTAACTCACATACGCCGTCATTTTTTGCTAATCCAGCAATACCTGCGCCGCCAACCACTTTGCCTTGATATTCAATCACCCAGTATTGTGAACCTTCAGCTTGATACACCTCACTTAAACAGTCGAGGGTTTTATCGGCCACGCTAAAACCTTTATCTGGGGTTAACCCATATTCTGCAGACACTTCACGGATCACCGCGGCCAATGCAGCATCGTCATGGGGTTGTAACATTCTAATCAAGGGCGCTTGCAAGTCGTCTTTGGTTGTATTTGCTTGCTGATGTTCAGTCATTAAATAATTCCGCATTGATAAAAGGAGCCATTGCCAGCACTAATGCTTGGGTATAAATGCTTTCGCGGGTAGCTAAACCTCGAGTGAGCAAGCCAATCGCGCCGCCTTTTTGTTTAATGTTATGAGTATTAAATACTCGGTCCATTACTTTGCCAAGTTCTTCACCTGCTTGTAAAGCGTTAAAAATTGTCTGTGGCAATGGCAAATTAGCGCTGCGACCAACAGATAATGTGTCGTTATGGATAATGGCCATGTAAGCAAAGGTGGCAGGGCTGTGATCAAACTGATCTACTCCGCCTTCCATTGCCACATAAAAGTCAGCATGTTGATCGACTACTTTTGCATTGGCTTGGCAAAATTGAGCGCGATTGATGGCACCCAATTTAGTTTCTGCTTCAGTCATGGGTTGGTCTGCGACCAGAGATGGCGCATGCATGCCAGTGCAATTAATGTGAACATCAGGAAAATATTGTCCAATAGCTTGTTTTGCTGCATTGATTTTAACTGGGTTGGTTGAACCAACAATGATCGTTAACGTTTGTGGTATCGCAGTAAAAGTCGGCATAGGGTTATGTTCTTTTTTGTTTGAGTTAACCATGATGATCACAGTGGTGAAGTTAACCACATTGTATGGGATTTTAACCATTTTGGGTTTGATGACGTAGTTATTTTTATTACTGTTAATTGTAACTTGTTGTAAATATAGCTTTTGTTTAGTTGGTATGAAACCTGCTAAATGATTGTTAATTGCTGCTAACTCATGCAAACATCAGTTAACTTTGTTAATGACATCTGTTTGGCGGCCTAACCTTATTTTATCTTCATAAAAGGAATTAATCTTATGTCTATTCGCATTGCAACCATTAGTGTCACGGTCGGGCTTATTCTCGGCGCAACTCTATTTGGCGCTTCGCAAAGTGAAGCCGAATCGATATTTTCGTCATCATCAGAGAAAAACCATACAAATCTTAGCTTAGTACAGCAACAATTGAATCTTGACGCAGGGTCGTTAACTGAGTTAGTCGCCAATACTGGCGCCGGCAAGTTAACAATTGTCGGGGTTGAAGGCTTAAAAGAAGTTAGCGTACATGCTGATATTTACACCCAATCATTGGATAAAGATGACATCGAAATTAAGCTCAGCTTGACCCGAAAAGGTGATAAGGGCTATTTAATATCAGAAATCCACAGTGACCAATATTTCGGTGAATCGCCTTATATTGATTTATTGGTAGAAGTGCCAGCGGCGCTCGCATTGAATATTAAAGACGGTTCAGGCCCAATCCAAATAGATGATGTAAGTGCTGATATTGAGTTAATAGATGGTTCTGGCAGTATTGTGATGAACCACATTGGCAAATTGGTATTAGTTGATGGTTCTGGCTCTATTAATATTAGTGAGGCTAAAGGCGCGATTGCGTTACAAGATGGCTCGGGATCTATTCGCATTAACCATGTTATTGGTGATGTGAGTATTGAAGATGGTTCGGGTTCAATCAAGGTTAATCAAGTCTCCGGATTAGTTAAGATAAATGATGGTTCCGGTGGCATTGATGTGGCTAACACCAAAGGTTTGACCATTGTTAATTCGGGTTCTGGTAGTGTCGATTATCAAAATATCGATGGCCCACTAACCTTAGACTGATGCTCAGCCACATTAAGCTCAGGTAAATCAAACTTAAGCTTATTTGGTCAAGATGTTCAAGTTAACTGCAACTGCGGCACGCAACATGCTTTTTTGTTTCAAAGCCAAGTTTAATCATGGCATTATGCAGGCACGTTATTAGTGAAGTTAGCATTGTTGAAGTAAGAGTTAATCATGGCAAAGAAGTTTTACGTAGTATGGGCCGGTCGAGAAACGGGTATTTTTACCAGCTGGGATGTTACCAAGCGTTCAGTTGATAAATATCCGCAAGCCAAGTACAAATCCTTTGCTACAGAAGCAGAAGCCAAAGTTGCATTTGCTAAATCTCCTGCAAGCAGCATAGGCAAAAGTGTGCCAGCTAAAGCGGCTGGTCGTTCATCGACAAAGGCTGCAGGGGCTGGAACATCAACCAAGACTCTTAGCGCGAATCAAGCTGTGTTAAGCCAATTTGATGTGGTTATTTACACCGACGGAGGTTGCGAACCCAACCCAGGTAAAGCGGGTTCAGGGATGGCTATATACCGCAAAGGCGAGTTAGCCGAATTATGGTTTGGTTTGTTTAATCCTAATGGCACCAATAATACTGCCGAGCTCAATGCGCTACATCAGGCACTCATTAAGGCAAAAAAAGTGCTTGATGCCGGTGAAACCGTGCAAATTATGAGTGACTCGCAGTATTCGATTAAATGTGTTTGTGAGTGGGCATATGGTTGGAAAGCTAAAAACTGGACCCGAAAAACCGGTGAAATCGCCAATCTGGAGATCATCAAGCAAGCACATGAGTTATACGATGCAATGAAAGACGATTTAGTGCTTCAGCATGTCGCCGCCCATATTGGTATTGAAGGTAACGAATTGGCAGACAGAATGTCGATTCATGCGATTGATCAGCAGCATAAAGGTTTTAGTCAATTTAGCGCGCCACTGGATATCAGTAAAATTCTCGCGTTGCGAACAGGCTAGTTATTGGCCAAATCCTCCCTGAACGCGTTAGATTCCTTGGTCAATAAACACAAAAAAGCCGGATTATTCCGGCTTTTGTACGTGTGACTTACGATTACTTAGTATTTTCTTCATACATTAAATAATGGCTTTGCTCCATCCCTAATGATTCATAGGTTTTTTGGGCAATTTTATTGTCATGTTCAACATACAAACGGAAACTGGCGGTGCCACCGTTTTCTGCTGCTAAGTCTTTTACCGCTTGATAAAGCTTGCCATAAATACCCTGACGACGATTCTGTGGACGGATATACACACTCTGGATCCAGTAATAATTACTCGCGCGCCAGTCACTCCACTCATAGGTGACCATTAACGAACCGGTAATCTCACCGTCAACTTCGGCGACTAAATATACCCCACGTTCAGGATGGGTAAGCAATCCTTCAACACCGCGAGTTAATTGCTCCGTGTCTAATGAAAGGTTTTCGGTTTCCATTGCCATGGCTTGGTTAAACTGAACTAGGGCTTGCAGGTCGGCATGTTGGCCTATTCTTATTGTCATGTTTTTCTCGTTTTTATAGGATGAACTGTGAATATCATAACGCGACACTCAATAAAAGTATTGGTTTGTTGCGTCAGAAAATGTGTACGAAATAAGTTAGTGTTACAATATTTATGGCGGTTTAATTGGGTGAAAGGCCAAATTCAATAACGGTAAAACTCAACAATACTCAATCAACATTTCAATGCCTAAAACAAACATACCCATATTGCTTAACCCGCTTGATAGGGTGATTACAACTTCAGAATAAAACAGCTGTGTCATATTTGTTCAATATAAAAAACTCCGTAATGTCGTTTTTTCAGTATAAAGAAGATGAAAAATAATCTTATTACCGATGTTTTTTGTCGTACTTTTACACGGATTAATGCTGCTAATACTCGGCGTTACGCCAGTCTGTGCGTGGATCAGGGCTTACTTATTTACGGTCCTCCACTAACGTATAATTGAAATTATTGTGACGATGCAGTAATGTGACGCCACGACGATTTAGATCTATGTCACAAACTGCATAAATTGATGGAGATAATTATGAAAGTTGCTGTATTGGGTGCTGCTGGTGGTATTGGCCAGGCTCTAGCTTTACTGTTAAAAACTCAACTGCCTGCGGGCTCAAAGTTGTCTCTATATGACATCGCTCCTGTTACTCCAGGTGTTGCGGTTGACTTAAGTCACATCCCAACAGACGTAGAAGTAAAAGGTTTTGCTGGTCAAGATCCTACCGATGCATTAGTTGGCGCTGACGTAGTGTTAATGTCTGCTGGTGTTGCGCGTAAGCCTGGTATGGATCGTTCAGATCTATTCAACATCAACGCTGGTATCGTGCGTAACCTAATGGAAAAAGTGGCTGTAACTTGCCCTAAAGCATTAGTGGGTATTATTACTAACCCAGTTAACACGACTGTAGCGATTGCTGCTGAAGTATTAAAAAATGCCGGTGTTTATGACAAAAACCGTTTATTCGGTATCACAACACTTGACGTTATCCGTAGCGAAACCTTCATCGCTGAGCTTAAAGGCTTAAACGTTGCTGATGTTAAAGTTAACGTGATTGGCGGACACAGCGGTGTGACTATTCTTCCACTACTTTCTCAAGTTGAAGGTGTTACTTTCACTGACGAAGAAGTAGCAGCAATGACAACTCGCATTCAAAACGCAGGTACTGAAGTTGTTGAAGCTAAAGCCGGTGGCGGTAGTGCAACATTATCAATGGGCCAAGCAGCATGTCGCTTTGGTTTATCATTGGTACGTGGTCTACAAGGCGAAGCTAACGTTGTTGAGTGTGCCTATGTTGACGGCGGCAGTGAGCACGCTACATTCTTCGCACAGCCAATCCTACTTGGCAAAAACGGCGTAGAAAAAGTATTACCTTACGGTGAAATCAGCGCATTCGAAGCTAACGCTCGCGATGCAATGTTAGACACCCTTAAAGGTGACATCAAATTAGGCGTTGAGTTTGTTAAGTAATTAACAGGTCGATGCACTAAAAAACGCGAAGCCAAGGCTTCGCGTTTTTTTTGGTTTTAAAATGCCTT
>NZ_JACJFI010000600.1 GCF_014164505.1 Shewanella sp. SG41-4
TTTAGAACAAAATTTGAATTTTGTTCTAAAGAATGAAATGGCGACCCCATCACTTTGGCTATTTCATACAACTCATCGTCATTTAATTTAATGAAATCAGCTTTTTTCATCAAATTAACCACACTATCAATCTGATAATGCGGCGCACGTAAGTTAACGTCAAACACCGAAAACGATGCCAACTCAACTAAAGCTGTTAAGGTATTAAGAGACACATCATTGCGGCCAATTAAGCTACCAAAGACCAACACATCAGCACGATTAACCTGCCCAATAATATCTTCTGTTAATGCGATATTATCCCAGGCAGTATCGGCGACAATGTCATAAGACGCTGACCCATTTTTGTCTAAAGTGACTTGAACTGTGCTGGTGCTTTTAACGGGATCGATAGCGATACAGTCGCGATTAACGCCACGTTCATCAATAAAGCTAACGAGCTCATGACCTAATTGATCATCGCCAACGGCACTTATCATCGAACCTTTAATGCCCAGGGCATTAAGTCTGACACACACATTTAAAGGTGCCCCGCCAACACGCTTACCATCAGGGAAACAATCCCACAATACTTCACCAAAACAACTAATGTTAATGTCGGCCTTAGCTTTATGATTTATTAATATGCTATTCATGCGGCTTAACCTTTCTCTTGTAATCTTGCTTGCATAATCGATTTAATGTCACTGCCCGGTGCATATAAGGCCGTAATCGCTTGACGATAATCTTTACAGAAACTGGCTTGATTGTTTAGATCACCAAATAAATCGGTTAATTGCAAAAACGCTAATGGATCTTGAGCTGTTTTATTGGCATACGCATGTAATTGAGCCGCCATTTGATCGTTAATCTCTAACGCTTGCTCTTGCTGATCAACACGTTTGTCACTGTATAAACACCAGGTTGCAATCACTAATGTGGCGAGTGAAGTATCACGGCCTAGTGCAATATTTTCATTAATAGAAGCAATGATAAACTTTGGTAACTTGGCTGAACTTTCGAGACAAATTCGCGCCAAACTGTCTTTAATGTTTGGGTTGGCAAAACGTTCAATTAACGTGTCTTTATATTGTGTTAAATCAATACCTTCAAGTTGCTCAATTAACGGCGTGACTTCATCGTCCATAAATTTACGCAAATATGTTGCAAATAAAGGATCGGTTACCGACTCATCAATAGTGGCAAAACCATGAATAGAACCTAATAAACCTAATACTGAATGGCCTGCGTTTAATAAACGGATTTTCATTTTTTCAAATGGTGTTACGTCACTGACAAATTGTGCACCAACGGTATCCAGCGCTGGACGGCCATCACTAAAGTTGTCTTC
>NZ_JACJFI010000601.1 GCF_014164505.1 Shewanella sp. SG41-4
CGCCCAGCACTTTCACTTTAGACTCATTACTGTAAGTCACTAAACCATGATGCAAGTACGAAGAGCTACCTGCAAAATCGATCAATTGACTGGTGATCATGCCACCAGTACAAGACTCTGCCACACTAAGGCTAAAACCAGACTGGTATAATCGATGATGGATCTCTGCTGCTAATGTTGGGCGATTTTCAGCAACAACCGCACAACCTAATAAAGCTTTAACCTGCTTTGTTACATCGGGTAGCTTACGAATAGCTTTATCACCACGAGCAAATATCTTAATTTCAATGTGTGGCATTGAGGAACGATAACCTAACTCAATTCCAGCTGGTAAAGTGATCTCTGATAGAGTATCCGCTAAAGATGACTCTCCATGACCAATAGTAAGTAATTTTTCTAAAGCTGACTTTTCTTGAACACCAAACTCTTCAGTAATAAATGGAATAAATTGCTCGGTGATCATGTGCTTTAATTCAAAAGGCACACCTGGTGTAAAGAATAACCACGCATTATTCAACTTCACTCTAAAGCCGCATGCTGTTCCGACAGGATTATCAACCATCACAGCAGAAGCTGGTAACCAAGCTTGCTTCAAATTACTCTTAGCCATTACACGATTATTACGGGTAAACCAATCTTCTAAATGTTCACGCCATTGTACATTTTCGACAAGTTCTTCGCCTTTAGCTTTCGCCATGGCTAATGCAGACATATCATCACTAGTAGGCCCCAAACCACCATTAACAATAATGACATCAGCATGCTTACTGCGCTCTTGAAATGCGGCAACAAGATCATCCATTCGATCACCAACCGTTACTCGATGTTGCATCTCGATGCCTAACTCCATCAAAATATTCGCAACCCAAGCAGCATTGGTATCGACTATTTGGCCAGAGAGCACCTCTTCACCAGTACAAATCATTTCTAACTTCATCATTATTCCTAATCCCATGCAATTGGCACATAAGTTAGGGGAGCAATATGTGAATGGCAAGAAAATAGATCGTATTTATAGCAAATTAGCCAATAAGTAGCTGAATGAATTACAACAACTCAACATGTAGATATCAAAATAGAGAAATTGAAAGGTTAGCTGAAGATTTAATGCATGACCAAGTTACCTGTAAACAAAGGGCAGAAACAAAATAATGTAGGAAGGAGATTGCAGGTTCGTGTGGCTTAATGGAATTGTACTGCTGCGTTGATTTTTCCATACGAAAAAGGCCTTTGCATTGCTGCAAAGGCCTCATCTTACTTTGGTGGAGCGGACGCTGTCTGCAATCAAAAATGAACCCGCTACCCAGATGACAGTTCACTTGCTGATT
>NZ_JACJFI010000602.1 GCF_014164505.1 Shewanella sp. SG41-4
ATGAGAACTGCTTTGACAATTTTAGATAAATGGAAATGCACTCAACTACAAGTTCGGGCTGTACTTAATCTTCCTGAAAATTATAAGTCTCTTGATTTTGAAAAATTGAGTTTTAATCGAGAACAAATTGAAAGGGTTAGCTATATTTTGAATATTCACGCTAGCCTGCGTACAACATTCACTAACCCTGAAAATGTATATGGCTTTATGAACATGGTCAATAATGACAAACACTTCAATGGCATGAAACCAATTGATTTCATTTGCAATGGTGAAATAGAAAAGTTTAAATTACTTCTCTATTATATAGACAGTTTGTTTGAACGCTCTATCTATTAACTTCTTCCCAAGTTAATAGATAGAGCACTTCACTATTTGAATTCTGGTTGGGCAAAGACCAAAACATCTAGCTCGTATCTGTCCAACATTGAGCTAGCTGACCTGGTTAGCTCATTTCTGCCCCAAAGTGTGCTAACTCACCAGGCTGAGTAGTCTTCAGCTAATGACATTTGCCATACATGCGCTAATGGATAGGCAAATTACAAGACCTGACCCCGAACACCTTATTTTAATCATTTTTTAGACTGTAAATCAGCAATACACCTGGTCGATTGGATTATAGGCAAATAGAGCATTGATAACTCGTCATAGACCCTATATGTTGTTGATTAGTAATGGCTGGCTTGATTTTTATTGCTGTTTCATCAAGCTCGCTGTCAATGTTACTGACTCTCTCTAACTTGCTAAACAGAGACTATCACAATGATTAAAGAACTTTTTCGCCCATTACAAAATATCGAAGAAGAGCTGTACACCCGAATAAAAAATAAGGTGTTCTCAACCTTTTCCTCAGAGCATGTTACGGATAAAGAAAAGATTATTTCCATTTGCCAGCTCATGTATCAAGAATATGAAATCGTTCTAGAGGAAAATATTTGCCAGTTGAATACGCATTCACTTATTGAGTTCATGCTTGAACAGTACGAAAAGTACGCAAGAGTCAATTCATCATTTCATCAATTTGAATTGTCTGATGAAGAAGAACAATTATGGCAGACCTATGCCAGTCATTCACGACGAGGAATAAAATATCTCTTAGAGTTACTGTGCCGGGACTATAACGATTTGCACAACGAAAATGAGGAGAAGCTAACTCAACAGTACAAGTTGGAAGCCTTATCAAGAATTTTTATTTCTATGGAAGAAATGTGCTCATTTTATATGCGCATAGATGCTTACAAGTATCTTGTTGGTAGTTTAGAACTCCATCTAGATAAAAATAAGTACACTTATTTCAATGTTCCACAAGACTCATATCCTTGTAATA
>NZ_JACJFI010000603.1 GCF_014164505.1 Shewanella sp. SG41-4
TCATGGATTGGTGCAGAGACTCTTTGACTTAATACCTGTTCAATATCTGAAATTGTGAGTTGAGCGGTATTGTTTGTTGTTATATTTTCGACTAATCCGATTAATGAGTATGCCGCTTTATTAAGCTGTTTATGCTCATGATGAATCTCATTAAGCAATGATGTTGGTGCTGTTAGAGCATCATTTAATGCGGCCTTAAAGTGATCATTGATTGTACTTGCTAGTAGCTGCTCATCTAAATTTAAATCAGCAAGTTGTTTTAAAATTGATGTTTCTATCGCTTCCAATTTTGTACAGAGGACATTGAGATGATTACTCGTGTGCTCTTCAAACTCTAGAGATGTCATTGCATTAGGCTTGTTTGCTAATGTATTTAGAACATCAATCAGTTGATTTAAACTGTCATTTTGTTGATTTGATTGGCGCTGTCCTATAACGAGTTGGTGCAGCAAATCATTGCTAGTAACCACAACACTAATAGCCTGAATTTCTGATACAAAATCTGATTTTGCTTTTTTTGTGATGTCTACAGAACGTGAAATGAATAGCATAAATAGGAAGCTCGTTCCCATACCGGCTATTGATGTGTAGAAAGCTGTACCTAAGCCTCCAATTAAAGTTGATGCTTGATCAATCAATGTTGATGAATCAGAACCAAATCCATTCAAACCACTCAGGCCCATTGTAATACCAACAAAAGTACCAAGAATACCTATTGTTGTTAGTACAGCGGGGATTGAACTGAATGACGCAATTGAAAAATCGTTTATTATTTGTGACGGATGACGTAATAGTTCAATCCTTCCGTCATTACAGGATACATAAGAACGCTTATTTTGCTGTTTTATAGCACAAACATCATGAGCCAGTGATTGAGTATCAGGATTGTAGCTTTCAAGAGGTACTTTTCCTGACTGATAAACCTCATCGAGTAAATTCGTTTTAATTTTTAATTCATTGATATAACGGCTACGACTTTTCATAAAAAACACCGTGCTTCCAAAAAACACGGACAAAGTAACACCTATTAAAATTGTATTGAGTATTATTGGGTTCATAGATTAAGTCTTCAATTTTGTAGCTATATGAAATTCTTTATGAGTAAGTAAGTTTTTAGCAATATCTACAGGTAAATGTTCAGCATTCCACTTTATATCTCCATCGGAAGATATAATCGGGTTGTCCATCCATCGGACACTAAAAACACTGCCGTCGGGATAGTTGTCCAAGTCTTTTTTAAACCATACTTGTTCAGGAAAGCTCCTAAATAGCTCTATCTGCCAAGCTGATTTTTGATTTTTTAATCTATTAGCTAACAGCGTGTTA
>NZ_JACJFI010000604.1 GCF_014164505.1 Shewanella sp. SG41-4
CTGGTATCGTGGCTGACAATATGAATAAGGCAAAACTGATCAGACGGCTAAAGTTATTAGAGCTGATTATTATGTCTACAGCGGCTATCGCGATTATCAGCCAAAGTTATATGGTGATGTTGCTGCTGCTATTTTTAACCGGTAGCCAATCGGCTTATTTTGGTCCAGTAAAATACTCATTATTACCTCAAGCCTTAAGTGAAGCGGAATTAGTTAAAGGTAATGCTCTGGTTGAAATGGGCACCTTTTTGTCAATTCTGGTTGGCACGTTAAGCGCTGGTTTGGTGGTATCTATCGATAATGGCTTAACCTGGGCTGCAATCATTGTCTGTGTGTTGGCGATTTGTGGTTATCTTGCTAGTCGTGCTATTCCTTCATTACCTGCCCAAGGCGATTTAAACCCAAGTAAGTTTTCGCTATTTTCTGGTACTTGGCGTTGTATCAGTAAAGCACGACAAACCACTTCTATTTGGATGGCTATTTTAGCCATTAGCTGGTTTTGGTTCTTAGGGGCGACTTATTTGACTCAGTTTCCTAATTTTGCCAAGTTACACTTACATGCCGATGCCACCGTCGTATCACTATTACTTGCATTATTTTCGGTCGGTATTGCTGTTGGCTCTTACGTGTGTGAACGTTTTTCGTTTGGGCATGTTGAGTTAGGCTTATTACCCTTTGGGGTATTGGGCTTGAGCGTATTTAGTTTTGACATGATAGGGGCTATTCCGCTAGAGGTTGTCGAGCCAGGTTTTGTGTATAGTTTCGAGTCATTTATTGGTAATGCTCAGCACTATCGTGTCATGATCGATTTGTTTCTTGTCGGCCTAAGTGGCGGGATATTCATTGTGCCACTGTATGCGTTTATTCAAACTCGCGCAGAAAAACAAGAATGTGCTCAAGCTATCGCGGCGAATAACATTATTAATGCCTTATTTATGGTTGGCTCCGCAGTATTATCAATAGTCTTACTGGGTGTATTTCAGTGGAGTATCCCTGAATTATTTATGCTTGTCGGGGTGCTTAACTTAATCGTGCTGCTATATGTGTACTCGCAAGTGCCAGAGTTTACCCAACGTTTCATATGTTATTTACTGATCCATGTAATGTATCGGTTTCATGTTCTTGGTAGAGATCATATTCCGACCCATGGTGCAGCTATTATTTTCTGTAATCATGTGTGTTACGTTGTTGCGTTATTCATTATGGTCGCGTCGACTCGTCCTCTTCGTTTTTTACTTGTTAATTCTCTTACCGTATTTCCTTTTTTAAATTATTTCTTTCGTCCCTCTGTGTTATTCCC
>NZ_JACJFI010000605.1 GCF_014164505.1 Shewanella sp. SG41-4
TATTGCTGAAGCAAAAGGCGCTGATATTCGCTGTTTTGTATTGGGTGACAAAGTCATTGCTGCAATGAAACGCCAGGCAAAGCCGGGTGAGTTTCGCTCTAATTTACACCGTGGCGGCAGTGCCACGCTGGTTAAATTAACTCCAGAGGAGCGCTCTGTTGCGCTTCGCGCTGCAAAAACAATGGGTTTAAATATTGCTGGGGTCGATTTATTACGTTCTAACCATGGTCCGGTTGTGATGGAAGTCAATTCTTCCCCTGGTTTGGAAGGCATTGAAAAAGCGACTCAAAAAGACGTGGCAGATGCCATTATTTGCTTTATGGAAAAGAATGCCAGTAAGAGCACTAAGTCTGCGCAATAAGATTTAGTTATCCCAAATACAACAAAAATAGGTCATGTTAATAAAAATGACCCATTCTAGTGATGAAATATCACTGTAAAAGTGGATAAGGCTAGGAATATACGGTTAAATTACGTATAATCCGCGCGAATTTTTTAAACTTGCTCACATTAAGGAAGCTAGTTATGGCGATCGAACGCACATTTTCTATTATCAAGCCAGATGCAGTTGCTAAAAACCACATTGGCGCTATTTATAACCGTTTTGAATCAGCTGGTCTTAAGATCATTGCTTCTAAAATGGTACAACTATCTAAAGAACAAGCTGAAGGTTTCTACGCTGAACATAGCGCACGTCCTTTCTTTGGTGCTTTAGTTTCTTTCATGACGTCTGGTCCAGTAATGGTTCAAGTGTTAGAAGGCGAAAACGCTGTTTTAGCTAACCGTGAAATCATGGGTGCAACTAACCCAGCTGAAGCAGCTCGTGGCACTTTACGTGCTGACTATGCTGCAAGCATCGACGAAAACGCAGTTCACGGTTCTGATGCAGTTGAATCAGCAGCACGTGAAATTGCTTACTTCTTCAGCGCTGATGAAGTGTGCCCACGCACTCGTTAATCATTGCTGTAAGTTGATAAAAAAGGAGCTTCGGCTCCTTTTTTGTGTCTGCTGTGCAGAGGTTCCTCTCTTTACTTGTTTAATCTATAGCTTTTTCACGTTTAATGGGCCCAGTTTATCGTATTAAGTTGACTAAAAACGCTATAACTCATTAACAATAACGTGAATGTCTAGTGTGTTTATGTTGTGTAAAATATGGCATCTGTATTTCGTTAGAACTTGACTCATTTTATACCAAATTTCATTGAATCTGCTTTGTCATCCCTTTATCAATCGTATTTGTTTGGAACAATTTTATGGTTTTTTTGAATAAAATTCGTCTATGGAAATACTAATCTGTTA
>NZ_JACJFI010000606.1 GCF_014164505.1 Shewanella sp. SG41-4
ATCCCCAATAGACGCGATGTCAGACAGCTACAAAGTACGTAAAAAAGATATTGAAGCACAAAGAATAACGACGGTAGACGGCATCCAAATTCGCTTATCAAATCAAGAACGATTAACAGTAAAAGCATTGGCAACAGATTAATGACTCACTTTAGTGCCAGTGCTTGAACACCTATAAATGCTAATAATTATTCCGCTTAAATAACCAATAACTCATTTTATAATTGGAATTAGATAATAATATCAACCAAATGAAAAACACTTTCACTTTCAAACCTTATCACTGCCCCGCTTAATTCAAACAACATAATGGACGCTACTTCCAATTTGGGGTTGAACCGACAACTTAAATTTCTTGTTTAAATTCCCTTACTTGCTCTTGTTTTAAAAATTCTGTCTATACTCAATGAGTCATTGTTACTGTCCCAAAGCCTACATGTGATCACTGGCCTATAGTGAAGTAGCGTGTTAATCACACCAAAGCTTATAACATTGCTCAATCTAGCCATTAAAATCTAGGCCGATAATGATAAAAGCATGAAAACAACAAGACCATTGATAAGTAACTAACTTATTTAACAACAAAATCCAGAATTTTCTTTAGGCAAACAAAAATCATTTTTGATACCTAAAGCGGACAGTAAAACGGGTTATTTACGTTGGTTTACATCTTTCATTTCTAGGAGATATTATGAAGTTTAACTATGCCATTTTGGGATTATTATTCGCTGTAGGCGGCCACACCGCTCATGCCGAAACAGTGTATCTTACCTCACTAGATTGGGCTCCATATTCAGGTAAAACATTAGCAAATCAAGGTGCCAGCGTTGTTGTAGCCCAAGCTGCATTTACCGCTATGGGCCACGAACTTGTGGTCAACTTTTATCCTTGGAGCCGTGCGGTGAAATTGGCCTCAGAGCCAGGATCTAAATATGCAGGATATTTTCCAGAATACCTATATGAATCAACTGAATTTACTTTTTCGGCGCCCATGGGGCAAGGCCCTCTTGGACTCGTTGAAAATAAATCATCACCTATCAGCTGGGCTCAAGTAAGCGACTTGGCTAAGTATAAACTCGGCGTAGTCCAAGATTATGTCAATACTGAAGAACTTGATGCACTTATAGCCAGCAAACATATTAAACCTCAAGTGGTGACATCAGATGAAATCAACGTACTAAAAGTCATTGGCGGCCGTATCGACGCGGCTGTCATTGACGCTAACGTACTTAGTTATATGCTCGCCCATAGTAATAAACTGGTAAAGGATAAAGATAAGGTACAGATGAAC
>NZ_JACJFI010000607.1 GCF_014164505.1 Shewanella sp. SG41-4
TTTTGATAAAAGTTTTGAAATTGCTCGATATGGTGATGTTGCGGATATTTCTGATACGGCGGAGTCTATAGTAGAAGGTTCCGATGTGAAAATTGTTGGTTATAAAAAACATGACACTGCACCGAAATATAAATTAAGCAATGGGAAGGAACTTAGCGAAAAGCAGCTGGACATGCTAAAAGAACTCCTAAAAAAATTAAATAATAACGCCGAACTTTTACCTTTGCTTTCAGAAATGGTAATAACTAAAGATACTTTTGAAGGTAATTATATAATCTCAGCTAGAGGGGAAAACCTATCTTCACCATATAAAATTAGAGCAGTTGTTAACGGGGTCAGTAATAAAGTCTCTTTCTACTACGAAATACGATATTTTGTGATAACTGGATTTTTGCTGAAAGATATACAATGGCAATTGACAGCTTTAAGACTGATACAGTAGTTGCAAGCTTTAACCGTGATAATTTTGGTCGTAATGTTTTTGAACAGACTATTTCCCCTATGAATTCAGAGTCTTGGGATTTGGCGTTGAAAGTGTCAAATTCAACTAGCTCGGCAATCAGATTTTATGGAAAACGTAATTCAGATAAGATTTTGAGCGAAATAGATAAGAAAGATATATCTAAAATGATCGAGTTACATAACTTATTGAATTTGATGAATTGAAAGCATATTTAAGATTTTTTATGAGGGTTTAGCTTTGATAGTATATAAATATGTCCCTTTTGATTCTGCTGAGAAAATTATAAGCCAATCCTCAATAGGTTTTAGTGGAATGCGTTTTCTTAATGACCCATTCGAAGGTGGTTATATTAATGCAGACGAACGTTTGCGTTCAAGGCTAAACTCAAAATATGCAGTGCTTTCTTTTACACGGCAACCCTTAAACTCTTTAATGTGGGCTCATTACGGTGACTCACATCAAGGTGTTGTGCTTGAGATAGATGCAGAGAAAGCGGGTTTATGTAATACAGATACATGTCTTATACCTGCTCAGTATGGTGATGTAATTTACACGTCTAATAAGCCTATTGAAGAGATAAGCCTGTCTTATTCAAATGATTTACGTAATTATTTAACGGCTATAAAATTCTCTCATGATTGTTATGAGTTTTACAAATTAGCTTTTCTACATAAATCTTTAGATTGGGCATATGAAGAGGAAGTTAGAGTTGTAAAAAGTATTGGCGGATACCCTGATGGAGAACAAGTTTTTGGTGAATATAATGTGGGTTCAGATGTATTTAATCGCACAAATATAGGAAGTAAGGATAAAGAAAGACCCTTG
>NZ_JACJFI010000608.1 GCF_014164505.1 Shewanella sp. SG41-4
GACACAGCCGCCAAATGCGTAGCAAAACTCACAGATATGGCGTTGATCGAAGATACTGCACCGCTAGTAGAACGGGTAGAAGGCGAGGATATGGCGTTTTCTCGTAAATTAGCAAAGGTTGCCCGCAACTCGCCAGTAATGGGAGCAGTAGCAAACAACGACATTATCGCTTTTGCACAGAAACACAAATACCTGTCAAAACTACTAAAACTCAATGACGCAGGGGATAAGTTTGTCTTAAAGACAAAAATATCTCAGAACCATTTTATTAAACTTATGAGTGATGACTACTTGGAGTCAGAGTTGACAAATATTCAATATGACAGTTTGGCCAAAGACAAACTGCAATAGCAATTTAGGTTTAATTTAAAAGCTATGACTCACTACGAAAATAAATAGGTAGTTGGTATTCACGTAGTGTCGCGTGGCACCTGTAATACACGATTGATTAAGAATGGGGAGTATTAGACCAATTTGTCTTTGATGCCCATGTCATCCATATCAAATGCGCGCGCTGCGAGTCACCAGTATAACACGTTTGATAGTCCCGAAGCATGCAATCACATGTACACAAGTTTCAGCCAACTACCATACTTTCGGTAATCCCACATGCGAAAATTAGAGCAAAAATCCTAACTTGAAAATGTCCAGAAATAAGTTAGAACATCTCTAAGTCAGTGGCCAGTATTCATTGACCACGACACCCATAGGCAGGAAACTCTTTCTAAGGCCGATACAATTTACGAGTTAAGCAATGGTGTATTGAGCACCGTTGGTGATAGGGTGGTGAACATATAGTTTTTTTGATCTGCTCTTAAAGTGATTACTATGGTTTTAGTATAAGAAGAAGTAAAGGATTCAGGAAGTTAATAAAATGGAAAAAAATATACGTATCATGGTTTTGTTGCTTTCTTTGTTAGCGGCTTTCGGAGGGATGGCTAAGCCTCGTTTACCTGACCTAGATTTCGAAACCTACGATAAGTTCCCCAGTAGTGGGTGGAGGGTATCTGGAGGGGAGGCTGGGTATAGCTTTTCGGTTGATGATAAGGTTTTTCAACGTGGGCAGCGATCAGTTTCGGTTGAGTTTAAAGGAAGTAAACCTAACGCTGGCTCCTTTGGTTATTGGTTGGCGCTCCAAGCGAAGGGGCAAAACATTAAGTTGAGGGGGGCTGTGAAAACTGAGGGTATTACTGATGGATGGGTGGGGTTGATGCTTAATGTTCACCCTGATCAAGCCTCGAGTAATATGCGAGAGCAGAAATTATTCGGTGACAATGATTGGAGG
>NZ_JACJFI010000609.1 GCF_014164505.1 Shewanella sp. SG41-4
TGAGGCGCATTGTTGAAACAATGGTTATTCCCTTTTAAAGCAATGCAACAAAGAAATGGACTGTCTGAGCGTCTCCTGCAAGGCGGGTTTCTGTGCCTTCTATGCTGCTTAATAGCATTTTGACGTAGAGCAACTATGCCTACAATCCTATTATTTGCCTAGAAGGCACAGAATTCCCGCTGAATGACCAGATAATTAGTTGAATTGGTATTAGCTCAAAACAAATCATATAAACTAAGGTTCAATGGTGTTTATGATATTGAGTGGTGGGGAATAAGGCGTTATATCTGCTGGTAGAGACCGCTATATTATTGTGTACTCTCATAGAAAGTATTTAAAAAGAGAGGTGATGACGATTACCTCTCTAAGGCGATATTGACTATTATCCCGGGCAGAGATTATTTAGCGTTTCTCATTCTTTCCTGATGAGATTGAAATTCTTTAGCATCAATAAACTTATTATCATCCAAATCGATACGCTTAAACTTTTCATTACAATCCGATGAATTTTTTAAATGGCGCCCTTCAGATTCGCGTAACTCTTGTCTTGCTTTGTGAAATTGCTCAAACTCCTGTTCAGATATCAACTGGTCTTGATTAGTATCAAAATCTGAAAATGCAGGCATTTGAGACATTCTCATCGCTCCATTTTCATTTCCGATAGCATTAGCTGGCATAGAAATAGTAAGACACACTAATAATCCCGATAGAACATAGCTATTCATCATTTTCTCCTAGTGACCTTTTCCAGACTATTATACACCTCATTATCCATGTTAAAAGTAAGGTTAAGTAAATAGGCCATAAGTGATAGAGGAAATCTTACTTATAATGTGACGGTTAACTCATGATGATGTGGGAAAAGCTACAGAGTTATGTTTAGTCACTGATTAGATGATTGTATTTACTCACAATAGGATTAACAGCAGTATCAAAAAGTGTAAAGTAAAAGCAGCCAGCGTTTATTGCTAACCAGCTTGCTGCTTAATAAGAATGGGTTTTGGTGTTAAATTTGGGGGACATTGAATAGGGAGACATTATCCTGACAATTTCTTCGGTAATCTATCAGTAAGTCTCCCTAGGGATTCACAGAAGTGAATTGACGATCGCTTTAATAGTCGTCGTTGTTTGCATCACTTATGCGCTCGCGTCTTTCTTGGGCTTCTTCAAATGCAGCGTTGATTTCTTCTAATACAGAATCGACATCGGCTGCGGTAGTATCTTCTTCAAACAAACCTGTTAATTGCGTTTCCGGCGTTAATTCACCTTGTTCATACA
>NZ_JACJFI010000060.1 GCF_014164505.1 Shewanella sp. SG41-4
ATCGGTACATTTAGAGTATCTGGCACTATGGCGTTAACTTCACTGATTTTTAACAGTGTCGACATACTCGGTAGTGATGGGTGGGAAGCTCTGATAATTGATCCACAAACTCAATGGCATAAAACGTTATTGGCTGCCTGTGAAGTGCATTTAGCAGAACAAAAGATCATAACTTAGGCATAAAAAGAAACCCCAGCAAGCTGGGGTTTCTTTTTAGCGATTAAGATTACTAATACTGATTAAGGCATCATTGAAGGCTGATCAGCACCTTCTTTCTCAATCTCTACCGGTAACATATGCTCACGGTTGATACCCAATTTAATGGCTAAATAACTTGCCACGTAAATTGATGAGTACGTACCAACAAAAATACCGAGTAACAATGCAGTCGCAAAGCCATGGATCATTGTGCCGCCCTTTAAAAACAGCGCAATAACGGTAATTAATGTAGTACCTGTGGTAATAACAGTACGACTCATGGTCTGAGTGATTGAGGTATTCACAATCTCTACAGGGGTGCCTTTGCGCATTTTAAGGAAGTTTTCACGGATACGGTCATACACTACGATGGTATCGTTAAGTGAGTAACCCACAACTGTTAATAAACCTGCCAATACGGTCAAGTCAAACTCAAGCTGTAATACCGAAAATACCCCTAAGGTCACAATAACGTCATGGGCTAGCGCCGCTACAGAACCTGCAGCTAAACGCCATTCAAAACGAAATGATACGTAGATAAGGATACAAATTAAGGCAACAATAACGGCTAAGCCACCCTGCTCCGCGAGTTCCTTACCTACTTGTGGCCCAACAAACTCAACACGCTTTTGAATCACGCCTGAATCAATTGACTGCGCAGCAGTTAATACTGCAGCAACCTGGACATCACTTTTCAACTCATTTCTGACCGGTAAACGCACCAAGATATCGCGGCTTGAACCAAAGTTCTGTACCACGGCTCCTTCAGCTTCATCAGTCGTCATGGTTGCACGTAGAGCATTTAAGTCAACAGGAGCAGAAAACTCCATTTCAACAACCGTACCGCCGGTAAAGTCTAAGCCCCAGTTAATACCTTGTACGCCTAAAGATACAAAAGAAGCAATAACTAAGATCAACGACATTACACTAATAGGAAACGCATGACGAAGGAAGTCGACTGTATTCTTTACTGAAAATATCTGAAACATGTTCAACTTCTCCCTTAGATAGACAATGACTTAACGCGCTTACCACCCCAAACCGCATTCACGATTGAGCGTGTGCCAACAATGGCTGTAAACATCGAAGTCGCGATACCTATCATTAAGGTAACAGCAAAGCCTTTCACCGCACCGGTACCAACAGCAAACAAGATTAACGCTGTCATAAAGGTAGTAATGTTAGCATCTGCAATGGTTGAAAAAGCATTACCATAACCTTCATGGATAGCTTGTTGTACGCTGCGGCCGCCAAGAAGTTCTTCACGGATACGTTCAAAAATAAGTACGTTACCGTCAACCGCCATGCCCACCGTTAATACCATGCCAGCAATACCTGGTAAGGTTAATACCGCACCTGGGATCATAGACATCACACCAACAACCATTATTAGGTTTGCCAGCAATGCAAGGTTGGCAATAAAACCAAATGCACGGTAGTAAACCATCATAAATACAAGAACAACAACCATACCCCAAATCATTGCTTGAACACCGTTTTGGATGTTTTCAGCACCTAGGCTTGGGCCAATGGTTCTTTCTTCTACAATGGTCACTGGCGCAATCAGCGCGCCAGCACGTAACAATAATGCTAAGCTTTGTGCTTCAGTGTGCTCAAGACCAGTAATAACAAAATTACGACCTAAACGAGCCTGAATCGTCGCAACTGAAATGACCTCTTCAATACGAGTCATTTTCACTGTGCCATCAGGATTACGTGTACCACTGTCTTTATATTCGATAAACAATGTTGCCATTGGTTTGCCGATATTATCTTTAGTCACGTTAGAGAAAATCGAGCCGCCTTTTGCGTCAAGATTAATCGCTACCTGTGGACGGCTGTATTCATCAAAAGTAGGTTGTGCACCAGTGATATGATCACCGGTTAGCATCACTTCTTTCTTCAATACGGCAATCCCGCCTTCACGACGTTGGTACACTTCAGCACCTGCGGGTACACGACCACTTGCCGCTGCACTTACGTCAGCTTTATCGTCAACCATACGAAATTCAATTGATGCCGTAGCACCTAAAATTTCTTTTGCACGAGCAGTATCTTGCACACCAGGCAGTTCAACAATAATGCGCTCAGCGCCTTGACGTTGTACTACTGGCTCAGCAACACCCAACTCGTTAACACGGTTACGAATAGTGGTAATGTTTTGCTGCAGTGCTTCTTCCTTAATTTGCTTAAGGTAAGCATCACTCATGGTAGCAAGAAGAATGAACTCATTACCGCTGCTAGCATCGGTATAGGTCATGTCATTACTGCGGGTCTTTAAAAAAGTCTCAGCTTGGTCGACAGTTTCAGCATCTCGAAACTTAATCGCAATTCCTTTAGGGGTTTTACGAATACCAGCATAACGAATTTTTTCTTCACGAAGCTGGCTACGGAAATCAGCTATCTTAGCTTCTTCCATTTTACGAATAGCTTCGCCCATATCCACTTCCATCAAGAAGTGAACTCCACCACGTAAATCTAAACCTAATTTCATCGGCGACCCACCAACAGCTTCAAGCCATTCTGGAGTTGCCGGAGCTAAGTTTAACGCAACGGTATATTTCTGACCAAGTAGTTCAGCGATAGCTTCTTTCGCTACCAACTGCTGCTCAGGATTTTGCACTCGGACCAATAACTGACCATTTTCAAGCTCGGTACGCTTTACGGCAATACCCTGGCTATCTAATAAATCAACCACAGCCGTTTGTGTCGATGCAGTAACTTCTGCGCCGCGAGTTGCGACAATCTGCACTGCATGATCTTCACCAAACAAATTTGGTATTGCATAAAAACTACCAATGGCGATGACAAGCATCACCATGATGTTTTTCCACATTGGGTATTTATTTAACACACCATAGCCCTCTTGGCTTATAACGACTGGATAGAACCTTTAGGCAATACCGCTGCGATGTAATCCTTTTTAATCGTGATTTGGTTGTTATCATTAATCGCTAATAACACATAATCACTTTCTTCACCGATTTTGGTCACTTTACCGAGAATGCCACCACTGGTTAACACTTCATCACCTTTTGAAATCGACGCCATTAGGTTTTTGTGCTCTTTTACACGCTTTGACTGTGGACGGAAAATCATGAAGTAAAAAATTAATCCAAACATGACTAGCATGAAAATTAACTGCATGGTTTCGCCACCGGCTACACCACTGATTGGACTTGCATATGCATTTGAAATAAACATAGTTCTCTCTTCTTATTAGCTAAAATTAAACGATTAACTCGGGTACTTCACGACCAAAACTGGTATAGAACTCCTTAACAAAGGCGTCTAATGTACCTGTCTCAATTGCGCCGCGCAAACCTTCCATCAACATTTGGTAATAACGTAAATTATGGATGGTGTTTAAACGCGCACCTAGAATTTCATTACAACGATCTAAATGGTATAAATAAGCACGTGAATAGTTTTTACAAGTGTAACAATCACACTTAGGATCTAATGTTGCTGTGTCATCACGGTGACGTGCGTTACGAATTTTAATGACACCTTCACTGGTAAATAAATGGCCATTACGGGCATTACGTGTTGGCATTACACAGTCAAACATATCCACACCACGACGAACACCTTCGACTAAATCTTCAGGTTTACCTACGCCCATTAAATAGCGCGGCTTGTCAGCAGGAATTTGCGGACAAACATGCTCTAAAATACGGTGCATGTCAGCTTTGGGCTCGCCCACAGCTAAACCACCTACGGCGTAACCATCAAAACCGATGTCTAGAAGACCCTTTACACTCTCGTCACGTAAATCTTCAAAAACGCCACCTTGAATAATACCAAACAAAGAGTTGGGGTTTTCTAAGCGGTCAAACTCATCACGTGAGCGTTTAGCCCAACGCAGTGACATTTGCATCGACTTACGCGCTTCGTCATGGGTTGCAGGATACGGGGTACATTCATCAAAAATCATCACCACATCAGATCCTAAAGAATCCTGAATTTGCATTGATTTTTCTGGGTCCAAGAAAATCTTTTCACCATTTATCGGTGAACGGAAATGTACACCTTCTTCAGTGATTTTACGAATGTCACCTAAACTAAACACTTGGAATCCACCCGAGTCAGTTAAAATAGGACGCTGCCAATTCATAAAGTCGTGCAAATCACCATGTTTACGCATGATCTCTTCGCCAGGACGCAACCATAAATGGAAGGTGTTGCCCAATAAAATGTCGGCACCAGTAGCACGTACTTCTTCAGGCGTCATACCTTTTACCGTACCGTAAGTTCCCACAGGCATAAATGCTGGCGTTTCTACTGTACCGCGATCAAAAATAAGACGTCCGCGACGTGCGCGACCATCAGTTGTATCTAATTCAAATTTCATAAATCACCTTGCCAGATAAACAGTCTGACTCGTTAAGTTTCTATAGTAATGAGGGCAAATTTTAATGCTTCAAGGTTACTGACACATTAAATCAAAAAAACGCCCACTATTGTGGGCGAGTATTTTAAATCAAATTCATTGCTTACGGGGCTTTTTTCGTCACAAACATCGCATCGCCATAACTAAAAAAGCGATATTTTTGCGTAATCGCATGTTGATAAGCTTTCATAACCGCTTCATAACCAGCAAAAGCACTCAGCAACATGATTAATGTTGATTCTGGCAAATGAAAATTAGTGACCATGGCATCAACAACTTTAAATTGAAAACCTGGGTAAATAAAGATATCGGTATCACCACTAAAGGCTTCAAGAGGACGATCTCCACTTGCACGCGCTGCACTTTCTAATGAACGAACTGAGGTTGTGCCGACGGCAACAACACGATTTCCAGCCGCTTTAGTTTGCGCAATTAGGTCAACAACCTCTTGTGACACATTAGCCCATTCTGAATGCATCTTGTGCTCAAGCACATTATCGACTCGCACTGGTTGGAATGTACCCGCTCCCACATGCAAAGTCACAAAGGCAATATTAACCCCTTTAGCTTTTAAATCGGCCAACATGGCATCGTCAAAGTGTAACCCTGCAGTTGGTGCAGCTACTGCGCCTGGTGTTTGGTTATACACTGTTTGATAACGTTCTTTATCAGCATCTTCATCTGGACGATCAATGTAAGGAGGCAGTGGCATATGACCAACGTCTTCAAGTACTTCTAATATGGTTTTATCAGACAGTAATTCAAGCTCGAACAATGCATCGTGACGAGCCAACATTTTCATTTGGTAGCCGCCGTCTAAGTCAATAAGTGTATCGACTTTAGGAGATTTTGAACTGCGAACGTGGGCTAGAATGCGTTTATCGTCGAGCATACGCTCAACGAGAATCTCAAGCTTACCGCCAGTCGACTTCTGGCCAAATAAACGTGCTGGTATAACTCGGGTGTTATTAAACACCATCAAGTCTCCAGGATTGACCAGATTGAATAAATCAGTAAATTTTTTGTCTGCAAGCTCACTATTTTCGCCACTTAATGTGAGTAAACGCGAAGCATTGCGTTGTGCTGTCGGATAGCGAGCAATCAGCTCATCAGGTAGGTCGAATGAAAAATCTGCAACACGCATAGTATGATCTCAACAGTAAAAACGGCCGCTAGTCTATGGTGACTGCGGGTTAAGATCAAGTTTGGTGATTACTTTGTCGGCTTTTGTTCTGTCGACTCGGTGTCGATATCGTCCAGCTCAATAGTATCTGACTTGGCAGAGTCAAAGGTTTGGTCCGATTTATATGAATGTTCTTCATAACGCATGTCGATGTGTACTTTATTTCTTTTTGGTGCAGCTGGCTTACCCAATAACTTTTTAATCCAGTCTTTCATCATCCTTGATCCCTAAAATTAATCCAATATCTTTAAAAGCCGTTTTATATACGCATCACAACAATACCAAGTTCAATACTCCATGACATTTATCTATAAAACGTTATGATTAACGCCACTCACTCGTCATCTTGTAACGCTTTGTTACAAACGGCTTGTATCATACTGTAAAATAATAAAATTAGAAGTACAATTTATGAACTTTTTAGCTCACTTACATTTAGCCGACATCAGCGATACTCACCTAGTAGCTAATTTGTCGGGTGATTTCGCGAAAGGTAACATAGAGCAACATCCAAAACATCTGCAACAAGGGATATGGCTTCATCGTCAGATAGACCAAATTACTGATAGTCATGAAATTATTATCGACCTGCTCAAGCTGTTCCCTAAAACTTCACGTCGCGTAGCACCTATATTAGTTGACTTAGTATTCGATCATTATTTAGCGTTTTATTGGGAAGAGTATCATCACCAGCCATTAGATGAATTTTGCCAAAAAGCATACCAGCAACTGAGCACTACATTAGAGCTTCCTCCTACGTTGCAAGCCATTGCACCGCAAATTATCGAGCAAGATTGGCTTAGTAGTTATCAAACAAGGCAAGGATTAAACCAAGCGATTAAAGGCGTCAGTCGTCGTTTATCAAAACCAGAACTATTTGACCATGCTATTAACGATATTGATAAGATTTATATTGATATCGAAATTGCATTTAGGACATTTTACCCACAATTAATGGCCTATAGCAGACACTATAGTCGCAAGACTCCGGCTGTATATTTACCTTAACACTGGGTATTTATAGGAATTAATGTCGTATGCCATCATGGTTAATTAATCTAAAAATCACGCTCAAATCCAAACGATTTTGGCTAACTAGCCTTCGCGATATTATCGTTATCGGGATTGTATTGTTTACTATTGCGAGTTATCTACAGCGAGATATGAAAACAGGCGTGGCAACGCCAATTAACGCACACACGATAGCAAATAAACCAATTTCATTATTTACTACAACATCAGCTGACGCCAAGCTGCATATAAGAGAAATAGGTACCAAAAATAAACCTACCTTGGTTTATTTCTGGGGCACATGGTGTCCAGTGTGTAAAATTACCTCTCCTATGGTGAACTCGGTAAATCTTAATCCCGATTATCAGGTTGTATCCATTGCGGTAGCTTCAGGCTCTGACGACGACATAAGCACCTTTATGCAACATCATCATTATCATTTTGATGTCATCAATCAGCATCAAACAATGCAATTAAGTCAACAATGGGGCGCAATGGCTTTGCCCGCTATTTATATCGTTGATACTGAAAACAATATTCGCTTTGTTACCTCAGGTGTTACAAGCAGTTGGGGAATGTCATTACGGTTGTGGTTAGCAACTTGGTAAGGCTGCAATAATCAAACAGCATTATTAAACCGGATAATTGGTTTTTAGTTATCAGTAAAACTTTGTTAGTATCCGCGACATGAGTACTTGCGACATTCACTTTTCGCTACATTAATACCTGAATCCGACACAATGAGAGAGAACAATTTATAATGCACATCTTTACTTATCAACCACCATCGATTCCGTGGTTGGACATACGCTATAAAGACCGTGACATTATCGTCATCAATAAGCCTTCAGGCTTATTATCAAATCCAGGACGTTCACCTGACACACACGATACGGCAATAACCCGTTTGCAACGATGCTATCCTGAATCAATTTTGATCCATCGTTTAGATTGTGATACTTCTGGGATCATGATTTTTGCTCGGACAAAAAAAGCGGAATCACATTTAAAAATTCAATTTCAAAATCGACAAGCTAAAAAGGTGTATATTGCTGAAGTGATTGGCCATGTAGATGAACAACAAGGCAAAGTGAACTTTGCGCTAGGACCTAATCCAGATTCACCACCATTCCAAATGCTTACTGATTCGGGTAAAGCGGCATTAACCTATTTTCAAGTGCTTGAACACAGAGCGCAATCAACGCTAATGGAGCTAAAACCTCACACGGGTCGTACTCATCAGCTTAGAGTTCATATGCTGTCGCTTGGACATGCAATTTTAGGCGATGAATTTTATGGCGATACTGAAACAGTTAATGCCAGTAAACGGTTAAACCTACATGCACAATCACTCACAATTACCCATCCTTATAGCCAAATTGAGATGACATTTTTTAGTCAGCATCCATTTTAGAACCTTAACAATTCAAACGAAAAAATGCCGACACAATCGCTCGTGTCGGCATTTATCTATAAGTAATTCGTCACTAAATTAACTAGCCTTAGTAGCCTCTTTCGCTTCAGCAGCTTCACATGCTGCAGCAGTAAAGATAACATCTGTAGAGCTATTTAGTGCTGTTTCGGCTGAATCTTGAATCACACCAATAATAAAACCAACTGCCACAACTTGCATGGCAACATCATTAGAAATGCCAAACAGACTACATGCCAACGGGATGAGTAATAGTGAACCACCGGCAACACCTGAAGCACCACAAGCTGAAACGGATGCAACCACACTCAATAGCAGGGCCGTCATAAAGTCGACTTGAATGCCCAAAGTATGAGCTGCAGCTAATGTTAATACTGTGATAGTAATCGCTGCACCGCCCATATTAATAGTGGCACCTAATGGAATAGACACTGAATAAGTGTCTTTGTGCAATTTTAGCTCTTCACACAGTGCCATGTTGACCGGAATATTGGCCGCACTTGAACGCGTGAAAAAGGCTGTAACACCACTTTCACGTAAACATTTAAATACTAATGGATAAGGGTTACGTTTAATTTTGACATAAACGATAATTGGGTTAATCACCAAAGCAATGAATAGCATGGATCCCACAAGTACCATTAATAATTGGCCATAACCTGCTAGAGCATCAAAACCAGTTTCCGCGAATGTAGCCGCAACTAAACCAAAAATACCAATCGGCGCTAAACGAATCACAAAGCGGACAATATTTGACACTGCATCACTGACATCGGAGAGCATTTGTTTAGTACTGTCACTGGCATGATGCATGGTTATTCCAAGGCCAGCCCCCCACACTAAAATACCAATATAATTACCGGTTAATAATGCGTTAACAGGATTATCGACAATTTTGAACAATAAGGTATTAAGAACTTCGCTAATCCCTTGAGGGGGATTGGATCCTTCTATTCCAGCCGTTAGCAGTAAAGTCGTTGGAAATGCAAAACTGAATAATACAGCAGTTAATGCAGCAGCAAATGTTCCCAGAAGATATAGCACAATGATAGGACGCATATTGGTTTGGCTATTTTTCTTTTGATTTGCAATCGATGATGCAACCAAAACAAAAACCAAGATTGGCGCAATGGCTTTTAAAGCTCCCACAAAAAGTGAGCCCAAAAACGCCACATTGTTGGCACCAGTTGTTGATATACTTGCCAGAATCACGCCCAAAATGATCCCGCTGATAATTTGTAGCACGAGGCTACCGTTAGCGATACGAGCTAACAGTGATGTTTTTTGATTCATTGCTTAACCTATGATTATTATATTTATGACTCTTTATGATCAAGGTTTTGCTTATCTTTAGAAAAGGAAACATCACTACACTAGTAGTATCTACGTATTCATCACCTTGATAACTCAAAGTGACAACATACATTGGTTACGATACTCATCAGATCACGACAATATCAATGCTATAACTGAAAAAATCCGGCTATTATTACTCATTGATGTGCGATTAACTCACCACAATCAACTAGCACACTTCAATCAATCCGTTTTCAGGGATAGCACTCCCTCATTAAAGTTAAGCATTACCTTGTGCTCAGCGAATATACTGAACACTGTAAAAGCCTTGTAGCTATATATCAGGATGCCACGTGATAAGTCTAGTGTTGATACCAAATGAGTAAAAAAAATCAACCATCGCTCATAAAGAAAGCACTAAATTGACTGTTACTGATCACTTGCTGCCAAATTGTTAAATATATTATGTGGGCTATAAAGTCAAAAACACTATCAAGCTGGTTGCAATGCTTGAGCACCTCTAAGCATTGCTTCAATTAACTCTTTAGCATCGAACTTAGTTAACGCTTCATTGGCTCCGACTTGTTTAGCTTGGCTGACACTGATTTCGCTCGACAATGAAGTATGTAAAATAATGTACGCGTGCTCAATCGCTGGATTATTTTTTACCTCGAAGGCTAATTCATATCCATCAAGTCCAGGCATTTCAATATCACTCACCAGTAAATCAATAGGTTTTCGTTCTTCCGCGGCTTGTTGCATAATTTTAAGTGCATCTCGACCATCTGCCGTCACTTGATATGCAATGTTAATCGAGTCGAGCGCATCAGATAATTGTTTACGAGCAACTTTTGAATCATCCACTAGCAAAATGCGTAGTGGTGTTAACTTTTCACGTTGAACATCGGTTAATATTGCTCGATTACTAATTGGATCGTCAGGAAATATTTTCGAAAGTAATAACTCGACATCCAGTAACTGGACGAGTTGATCATTAAAACGGGTTACTCCTGTTAAAAAGGCATTTTTGCCTAAGTTACCAGAAGGAGCTTCGATATTACGCCAATTACACTCTATGATTTTATCGATTGAGCGTACAAGAAAACCTATTACCATTCTCTGACAGTCAGTAATAATGATATAGCAATCTTTACGTTCTGCTTCGGTAACAGGTTTATAACCAATGCCAGCAGCCATATCGATGATCGGAATAGTCATACCCCGAATGGTTGCAGCTCCTAGAATAGCTGAGTGAGAATGTGGAATTTTGGTTAAAGGAGTAAACGGCACAAGTTCACGAATCTTTAAAGTACCTAAAGCAAACACTTGCGTTTGATTTAATTTAAATAGCAATAAACCCTGTGATTGATTCGCTTTGCTCATTTTCGGACTCATCATTACCCCTTCAACAGAAGACTGAAATCAACTTCACTATAGCATTTATACTCAGTCTTTAGACTAGCTTAAGTGGTCAATTTTATCTGCAAACATCATTACAAATCACAAAATTAGCTATTCATCCGATAACAACCAACGCTATTAATAACTTTGTTTGCTATTTCTGTTCAAAAATAGCAAACGAAGTTAATACTTTTCCGACAACAAGCTGTCGATATTTTATGCAAAAAAGTTCAATGATTAAATCCTTCTTAACGCAATTTATAAAAGCTAGGGAGAAAAACTTAATCGGCTATATATGCATATTAAGCTAAAACAGACTGCAAGTTAGAACCGAATACAACCCAATAAAAAAACAAAGGGAAACAATGATAATTAAATCAGCTACTGATTTAATTATCATTGTTTCCCTCATTATTATGATGTTTTAAATTGACATAAATCAGTTAGAAACCGATTGCAGCTCGTAAAGCACATCATAAACAAATTGGTCCCAACCCTCAGCATCAAACGCTAAACCACTGGCGTTTCGAACTTGGCTAACTGCATGCAAAGGCGCGGCACCGTTTTCCATCAGATAATAGGCCATCACCATTTCAGTACGATTGATCCCAGAGCGACAATGGAGTAACACTGGCAACTGTTCGGTTTCACATTCACGAATAAATGCTAATACTTGAGGGAGTATGTCAGTACAAATAGCTAAATCATGTGGCTTAGGTGGAATGTTATCAGGTAAATTAAATACTTTATGACGAAAACCTAGTTCAACCATAGCGTCGGTATCACAACCTTCACCATTATTTAACGATGCAATTGCACTGAAACCGGCTTGCTTTAACTCGGCTAAGTCCCATGCATCTTTGTTTGGACCACTACGGCCTGCAACTTGTCCATCAACTAACCAAAAAATATGTTTCATATTACCTACTACTAATCTGGTTTTTTAGCCCAAATATCAACATTAACTGAGGACAACTTTTTACGTTTTTTCTTACCGCTACCTTCTGGCTTCGCCATTGGCTTAGGTTGTTCCAGTACGCTTTCAGGCACTATATCATCAGCCTCAAACCCGCTAACTTGCTCACGTTCAAGGCGAATTTGATTCTTTTTCTCAATAACACAGAAGTGATGATACTCATCATGCGACAACAAGGTCAACGCTAAACCCACCTCTCCCGCACGTCCACTGCGACCAATTCGATGCATATAATCTGCTGGACTGCGTGGTAAGTCAAAATTAATTACCACTGGTAATTTTTCTATATCAAGGCCACGGGCAGCAATGTCTGTCGCAATGAGGACTTGAATATCACCCGCCTTAAAACCTTCCAATACGCGACTTCGCGCACCTTGGGCTTTATCACCATGAAACACTTCTGCAGTGATACCACGTTTAGCCAGTTTTTGAGCTAAATGATTACAACTATTTTTAGCACCAACAAAAATCAATACTTGTCGCCATTGATGTTGTTGTAGTAAATGTGCAAGTAATGCGGTCTTTTTTTCACGATTAACCGTCATTACACGTTGCACTAAGGTACTCGCTTCAGCGCTTTGTAATTGTATTTCAAGTGGGTTCACTAACAGTGCTTGTGTTAGTTGACGGACTTCATCAGGAAAAGTAGCCGAAAACAATAACGTTTGTTTTTGCTTAGGAAGTAAATTGAGTACTTGAGTCAACTCTTCAGTAAAACCAAGGCTTAGCATTCGGTCTGCTTCATCAAGTACTAACGTTGCTACTTGTGATAATTTTAGTGCATTTGACGAAACTAAATCGAGTAAACGACCAGGCGTCGCAACCACCACATCCGCGCCGCCACGCAATGCTAACATTTGAGTATTTACAGATACACCGCCAAATGCAGCAACCACTTTAATGTCGCCATTTAAATGAACCGCATAGGATTTAAAGCTGTCGGCAACTTGCTTGGCGAGTTCTCGCGTTGGAACCAAGACTAACGCACTAACAAAGTTACCTTTGGCAGATGATGTTGCCCGACGACTCATCAATTGATGTAATATCGGCAATGCAAAAGCCGCTGTTTTACCTGAGCCAGTATTGGCACCTGCCAGTAAGTCTTTACCAGTTAATGTGCTAGGAATGGTTTCAGCTTGGATTGGTGTAGGCTGAAGGTATTTAAGCTCGGTTAATCTAGCCAACAATGGAGTATGCAGGCCAAATTCAGCGAAAGTCGTAGCTAAAGAAGCTTGGGTCATGTATCAAATGCGCTCAAGAAAATGGTTATCAATCGCACATTTTAACGTACTTTGGCGCAGCAGTCAGATAAATTAGTTAATTTCTTCAATCCCTTCCAAGTCCAGTAGCCACTGCTTCATATCGAGCCCATAAGCATAACCGGTTAACTTACCGCCTTTACCTATCACCCGATGACACGGAACGATAATAGCAATTGGGTTTGCACCATTTGCAGCCCCAACAGCCCTGACAGCTTTAGGTCGCCCAATAGTATTGGCGATATCACTGTAACTGCAGCGCTGGCCGAATGTTAATTGACTCAGAGCATGCCAAACCTCATGTTGAAACACGGTACCTTTAGGCGCTAAAGGTACACTAAAATGCTGCCTTTGATTAGCGAAGTACTCTGTTAATTGAATGACTGTTGTATCAATGTGCTGTTGGGCTTGTACCACTAAATCTTGAGTAGTCTCAGTATTGCTTTGTTGGAGTATAAACTGAGTTTGAATCTCTACAAGCGAGCTCGTTTGGGCAAGGTCTTCAACCTGCAGATGGGTTAATCCATGCTCAGATGCTTTAAGCGAGAGTAAACCAACAGGACTTGTGACTAAAGCATGGCACTTCGGCGAAGTAAAATGGGTCATAATATTATCCGTTTTTTGCAGCGACAGGATCGTTATCCCAAAGCTGGAAGGTTAAGTAACTGCCCCAAGGTGATGCTTGTGTTGCAATGTCGGCAGCAATGCTTATGTACGATTTAGGGGTTTCAATGGGTATACCCGATTGCTCATATAATGCATGAAGACGATTTTTGATAACTAAATCAGAACTCAAAAACACATCAGGATCACTCAAACCTCGCATATTCGCATAAGCAACAGTCCATGGACCAATACCTTTTACAGACAACCAATCGTCAGGTGTTGAGTCAGCATGCTGATGCACAAATTGCCCCAAGGCATTTAAGGCTAATTTTCGAGCTCCTGGCATGTTAAGTTCATCTAATGAAGCGTTAGCAATAGCTTGTGCCGTAGGAAATAACTGCCAAGTCTTACCATCGATGAACAGCGTTTCACCATAAGATTCAACCAATAAATTTAATAGTTTAGTGGCTTGCACTACACTGACTTGTTGCCCTAATACGGCACGGCAAGCGGCCTCAAAAACGCTGCCAGCCGCTGGTATACGTAAACCACTATCAATTTTGGCGCCTAATTTAATGATGGGAGATAAAGCTTGCTGAATGACTTCCATGTCAGCATCTAAATCAAACATACGGCGTAATTGCAGAGTAATATAATGCAAGGACTTAATATCATTAGCATCAGCTAAGTAAATACTCACATCAAGTTGGGGTTTATCGGCATTTGGTGAAATGTAAAAAACACCTTCTACGCCATTAAACGAAAAGGTTCGGCCATAACGTCCCGAAATATCATCAATGACTTCCATATTATCAACTTGACGAAATGCATAAAAAGCCAACATCTTCGCCCAATTAAAGGGGGGACGGTAAGATAATACTAATGTTATTGGTTTAATGTTAGTGCTCACTTGATTATCTTTATAAGGATGAGTTACATCAGTTAAATGTCGGCTCTTTTGGCGTAAATCGCTAGGTGTTAATAGTAGTTCTTGTTTAAAAATTTCATTAAATCGCCTGATGCTATTAAAACCAGCGGCCATGGCGATGTCTGTCATTGATAATTGTGTTTGGTGTAATAACTGCTTAGCAAACATCAACTGCTGATATAACGCAAAACGTTTAGGTGAAGTCCCCAAACCTTGGTTAAAGAGTTTATTTAAATACCGACTGGTAATACCTAATTTATCAGCCAACTTGACGATCGTTCCTGCATCTTCACCATTTAAAAAGCCTTGTTCGATTAACGTGATAGCACGCATTAACGTTGTTTGAGTGCCCAACCACGCAAACGAACTAGGCGCACTATCTGGCCGGCATCGAAGACAAGGCCTAAGTCCCGCATTAGCCGCTTTTATCGCAGAATCAAAGTAACGGACATTTTTTTCATAAGGTGCAGGTGCGGGACAAATTGACCGGCAATAAATGCCAGTAGTGATAACTCCGGTAAAAAATTGACCATCAAAGCGAGCATCACGACTAAGCCTTGCTTGCTGGCAGATCTGTGCTGCAATATTACAATCGCTATTTATCTGTACCATTGTCTATTTAACCTCACATCACTCAATGGAAAACTGAACTATTCTCTGCTTATAGCGTATTTAAGATATTACTTTACCGAAATACAACAACCACGACTAGCGGAAAACGGAACTCAATCGTTTCGTATATGGTAACAATTTAACCCATTACATTTGGCCTTTTTGCGTTATCCTAGTCAGCAGAATTTTCACCATTAAGTTAGAGCATTAGATGTTTAAATTTTTTGAATCATTGACCCAAGCTTTACCACAAGAAGAACCGACTCAGCCACCCAATACTTTGTACGCATTTTGTCGTCATTATACCCGCGGGTTTGGTTTACCTTTAATTATCATGTCAGTACTAACAGCCATAATGGCAATGTTGGAAGTGTCACTGTTTGGCTTTATGGGACAACTGGTAGATTGGTTAGTCACCAAAAATCCACAAACATTGTGGCAAGATGAAAGCACTACGTTAATTACCATGTCAGTGATTGTCTTAGTGGTCATACCGCTGGTTGTCTGGTTACATGCTTCTATCGTGCACCAAACGCTTTTGGGTAACTACCCCATGGCTATTCGTTGGCAAGCACATCGCTATTTACTCAAGCAGAGTATTTCATTTTATCAAGATGACTTTGCAGGACGAATCGCTACAAAGGTAATGCAAACCTCACTTGCTGTTCGTGAAACGGTCATGAAATTACTGGATGTATTGATGTACATTTTAGTGTATTTCACCTCCATGTTAGTCATGATTGCCACTGCAGACGTACGTTTAATGCTACCCATGCTCGTTTGGTTAGCGGCTTATATGTTGATTCAATGGAAACTCGTTCCAAAGCTGAAAGCAATATCGACAGAACAAGCTGATGCTCGCTCGACAATGACAGGCCGTATTGTCGACAGTTACACCAACATATCAACCGTAAAGTTGTTCTCGCATACGACACAGGAAGCTGACTACGCCCAAGATAGTATGACGCGTTTCTTAAAAACCGTTTATGGCCAAATGCGTCTGGTAACGATCATTAATGTTTTAGTGCAAATCATTAATTACTTATTAGCGTTCACCATTGCCGCAGTGTCGATTTGGTTATGGGCAGACAATGCTATTACGGTTGGCGCCATTGCGATTGCGGTGAGTTTAGCGTTGCGTTTAAATGGCATGTCACAATGGATTATGTGGGAAATCAGTTCACTATTTGAAAATATTGGTACCGTTACCGATGGTATGAATACGTTATCAAAACCCATTGCTATTCAAGATAAAATGGATGCAAAAGACATTGTTGTTGACCATGGCAAAATCGATTTCAACCAGGTTTGCTTTCATTATGGTGAAAAAACAGGCGTTATTGAGCAGCTAAACCTAAATATTAAAGCAGGTGAGAAAGTCGGCTTAGTGGGACGGTCTGGTGCAGGAAAATCGACCTTAGTAAACTTATTGATGCGTTTTCATGATGTTGAAAAAGGCCAAATACTGATAGATGATCAACCTATAACGGATATTACCCAAGACTCATTACGGGCAAATATAGGTATGGTGACTCAAGATACATCGTTATTACATCGTTCTATCCGTGAAAATATTCTGTATGGCGATCCACACGCTAGTGATGAAAAATTAATAGCGGCGATCACTCAAGCACAAGCGGCAGAGTTTATTGACAATTTAACTGATCCCTTTGGCAACAAAGGACTTGATGCACAAGTGGGTGAGCGCGGTGTCAAACTGTCTGGTGGTCAACGTCAACGGATTGCCATAGCAAGAGTATTACTTAAGAATGCACCAATTCTATTGCTTGATGAAGCCACTTCAGCATTAGATTCTGAAGTCGAAGCAGCGATTCAAGAGTCGTTGTATGAATTGATGGAAGGTAAAACAGTGATTGCGATAGCACATCGACTCTCAACGATTGCAGCGATGGATAGACTTATTGTATTAGATAAAGGTTGCGTCGTTGAACAAGGTACTCATCAAGAGCTAATTAATGCCAATGGGATTTACGCACAACTGTGGGCCCATCAAACTGGCGGATTTCTAGGGTTAGATTGATATAACATTGAGGTTAACCAACAAAAATTAATTAAAGCCATTCACATTTGAGTGGCTTTTTTATGCTCGTAAATAAGAGATAGCCACAAAAGAGTGAAAGTAACACTTTAAATTGTTTGGATTGTTTGGTAAAACGTTGAATAATTTCAGAAGGGGTAATACAAAAATATGGTGGTCGCTACTGGGCTCGAACCAGTGACCCCCTCCTTGTAAGGGAGGTGCTCTCCCAGCTGAGCTAAGCGACCTGGGATAAAACGTAAATGTAAGCTTAAATTGATATGGTGGTCGCTACTGGGCTCGAACCAGTGACCCCCTCCTTGTAAGGGAGGTGCTCTCCCAGCTGAGCTAAGCGACCTGGGAACATCAATTCTTGTAACATTGTAAAATATGGTGGTCGCTACTGGGCTCGAACCAGTGACCCCCTCCTTGTAAGGGAGGTGCTCTCCCAGCTGAGCTAAGCGACCTGGGATATTTTACTTTTGAGTCCACCAATCTATTAGAGAAATGGTGGTCGCTACTGGGCTCGAACCAGTGACCCCCTCCTTGTAAGGGAGGTGCTCTCCCAGCTGAGCTAAGCGACCTGGGACTCTACACAACCGTTTCGATAATTATATGGTGGTCGCTACTGTGCTCGAACCAGTGACCACCCACTTGTAAGGAAGGTGCTC
>NZ_JACJFI010000610.1 GCF_014164505.1 Shewanella sp. SG41-4
CATTTATCTGGGGGAGACGCTGCCCTTGCAAGCACATACACTGCACATCCGCCATCTTGGCATGCAAGACTATGAATCGACATGGCATGCAATGCAGGAATATACTGACACTCGCGATAGCGACAGCCATGATGAACTTTGGATTGTTGAGCATCCACCAGTATTTACCCAAGGCCAAGCAGGTAAAAGCGAGCATATACTCAACCCTGGTGATATTCCGGTTATTCAAGTCGATCGCGGTGGCCAAGTTACTTACCACGGTCCAGGACAATTAGTGGTTTATCCACTTATCGACATCAAACGTAATAAACTAGGCGTTAGACAGTTAGTGAATAATATTGAGCAAAGTATTGTTGATATGCTCGGGTATTACGATATCAATGCATACGCAAAAGCTGATGCTCCCGGAGTTTATGTAACAGAACAAAAGATTGCCTCTTTAGGATTACGCATCCGTAAAGGCTGCTCTTTTCACGGCTTAGCATTAAATGTCGATATGGACTTAGCCCCGTTTCAGCGTATCAATCCTTGCGGATATGCCGGTTTAGAAATGGTGCAATGTAAAGCATTAGGCGGTCCACAAACTGTGCTTGAAGCTGGCGATAAATTAATCCAAACCTTTAGCCAAATTATGGGCTATCAACAACTTGTACATCATCAAGGATTAGCAGAATAATGAATAGGCCTGAAAGATTACAACCAGGTGTCAAATTACGTGATGCCGATAAAGTCGCACGAATTCCTGTAAAAGTCGTGCCATCAGAGCGTGAAACTATGCTGCGTAAACCGGATTGGTTACGAGTAAAATTACCCTCTTCAAATCAACGTATTCTCGAGATAAAAGCGGCATTACGTAAAAATGGATTGCACTCAGTTTGTGAAGAAGCATCTTGTCCAAACTTGGCAGAATGCTTTAACCACGGCACAGCGACCTTTATGATCTTAGGTGCAATTTGTACCCGACGCTGTCCTTTTTGTGATGTTGCCCATGGTCGCCCACTTAAGGCCGATGCTGACGAGCCTAAAAAACTAGCACAGACCATTAAAGACATGAAGTTAAAGTATGTGGTAATTACTTCTGTTGACCGAGATGATTTGAGTGATGGTGGTGCACAGCACTTTGCTGACTGTATTGGCGAAATTCGTTTACTAAATCCTGAACTCAAAATTGAAACGCTGGTTCCTGCTTTCCGTGGTCGTATCGATGCTGCTTTAGATATCTTAGCGACAGAGCCTCCTGCTGTATTTAATCCCACTCTTGAGACAGCTCCAGCTC
>NZ_JACJFI010000611.1 GCF_014164505.1 Shewanella sp. SG41-4
ACCAGCGCTACAATTGGCCGCTATATTCGTTATCAACAACAACAAACGCAACTTTGTGTAGTCGATCCCGAGAACTCGGTATTCTTCGACTACTTTCACAGTGGTGATGCCAGCATTATTAGTGATAAGAGTAGTAAAATTGAAGGAATTGGTCGGCCACGTGTTGAACCGTCATTTATTGCTGGTGTTGTTGACAGCATGATAAAGATCCCAGATGCCGCCTCAATCGCAACTATCCAGTGGTTAGAAAAACTCATAGGGCGGAAAACTGGCGCATCTACTGGTACTAACTTATATGGGGCGTTGTTGCTGGCAACACAAATGCGTAATGAAGGCCAAACAGGCTCAATTGTGACCTTAATTTGTGATGCGGGTGAGCGCTATCTCGATACCTATTACAACCCACAATGGATAGAAGACAATATAGGCTGTTTCGAACACTACCGAGAAAAACTCATCGCGTTTAATGAATCTGGTTTACTTGGTTAACCTGTTGAAATTAAAAAGGCGTTGAATATAGATTCAACGCCTTTTTTGCTTAAATACTGTGTGTGGTCATCATTAGCTCTAAAAAACACATTTAATCAATATTCAGATATTTATGTGTTTGAATCGATAAACGCCAATTACGGCTAATACACACCTTCATGGCAAGTTCTGTAGCGCGCGCCTTTTGGCTAATAGGTTGTAAGCAAATAGTTTTATCGCTAACATCAATATTTAACAGTAATTCATCTAATTCTTCAATATGATGTTCGGTTGCGATCGGATGTTTAATTTCATTAGCACGATTTAATGCTTGGTCGAGTACCTTGTAGCCACCTTTCATATTGATTTTTGGTGATACAGTGACCCACACATCTGAGTGGCATTTAACTTCAAATGTTCCACTAGTTTCTATTTGTACCTGATAACCAGCCTCAATAAAAATCGTGGTTAATTCTGTTAGATCGTATAAACACGGCTCACCACCTGTTAACACTATGTGCTTTGCAGTAAACCCTTTATCGTTGAATGCTTGTAGTAATGTGTGACCCGTATGGTCAGCCCATCGACCGATGGTGCCATCAACTTGAATAACTTGCTCGGCAGTCACTTTGTTTTCAGGTAATACATCCCACGTTTGTTTTGTGTCACACCATGCACAACCTACAGGACAACCCTGCAAGCGAACGAACAGTGCTGGAACACCAGTATATGTGCCCTCACCTTGTATTGTTTCAAATACTTCGTTAACGGGATATTTCATCGTTTACCTTACTTCTAGAGACAAG
>NZ_JACJFI010000612.1 GCF_014164505.1 Shewanella sp. SG41-4
AATCCTCTTAGTAATGCACTTAACCTTTCTTCTTGTGAGTTAATCAGCGCATTTAATGGATAAAGCATTATGGCTTGTACGCCAACTAAAGAGTCACCATGATCATTCACTTGACGTGCTAAGTCATTTAATAATGGCACCAAAAAACACTCCGTTTTACCAGAGCCAGTTCCAGATGTAATAACCGTAGACTTAGGAGAGCTAGCTCCTAATATTCTCCAGGATTCATGTTGATGAAGATATGGTGCTCTTTCTTTTGGCCAAGTGTAATCATCGTCAATATCATTAGCGTACCCGAGCCTTACCTTATTATTTTCATTGTCTTCCTTACGTTGCTTTTCAGTATCAGGAGCAAAAGCCTGATCCATTACTTTGACTAATTCACTAGATAGTTCTCCTTTTACCGCAAGATCGGTCATAGAGCTAACTTCCGTCGCCGGACGATAACCAAATGTAGCTTCAATAACAGGATCAGCCAAAAAACATTCATTATTAATTTCATCATTGGAAAATAGCTCTTTTAGATATTTTCTAAGATTTTTGTTCCTTAACTGTAATTGATTTAAAACTGCATCTCGTGATACCGAAGAGATAGAAGAATATATGTTACTTATCGAAATACTTTTTTTAGTCATTTTTTACTTCCAGTGTAATATTTTTAAACTATTTGTCTTTTCGACCATAATCTGAATTATTTAAACAAATACTTGCAGCACCTATAGCCAAAGCCATAGATTTTTGTAACCACTCGCGGTCAAACTGTTGTAATTGTGAAAGTAAGAAACATAAATAATTTAATGTCCAACCTGGTAATTTTCCATCAAGCATTCCCATATTGAAAAATGATAATAGTATAGGAAGTTCTATAGTTAATTTTTGCGCTCTCACTACTACATCACTTCGAGAATCAATTTCAGGGGATTTAGGAAAAAAACCGTTTAGTGCTCTTGGTAACTTTGCTTTATTCCATGTGGTATTAATCCGATCGATCATCTCATCATCTTTGATTCTAGTCTGAGATAATTTCATAAGTCTGTTTGCATGGGAACTATATAGCTTGGATCTTGCAGCTATAAATTTCCCACCGATATAATTTTCATCCGTAGATAAATCTGACCAAACTTCTGTTTGTGCCTTGTATGTGCCTAATGCAAGTTCCACTATAGTAGAAAAGTACTCTCCTTTATCAACTAAAGGTGTAAAAAGATGATGAATAATTTCATCATATAACGCAGGGGTATTAATGCGGAGATTTTGAAAAGCATGTGATTTTT
>NZ_JACJFI010000613.1 GCF_014164505.1 Shewanella sp. SG41-4
GACGACTTAACAGGCTTAAAAAATCGTTACTTTTTTAAGATATTACTCGACGAAAACATTGAATCTTGTCGGCAAAATCAACAGCCTTTAGCGTTATTATTTTTGGATCTAACGCGTTTTAAAGTGATTAACGATAATTTTGGTCATAGTGCAGGCGACTATATTCTTACCCAGGCTGCAACACGTATTAATACAACATTAAAAGGGACTTTCACCGTGTCACGTTTTGGCGGTGACAAATTTTGTATTGCATTACCCAATAAAGCCGCTGATGAAGCCAATGTAATTGCGACAGAATTAGTTGAAGTATTTCAACAACATTTTGAGTTTTTAGAACAAACCATTATTTTAGGTTGTCGTGTGGGTATTAGTCTTTTTCCTGAAGATGGCCAAGACGCAGAAGCGATTTTGAGCCAAGCTGATTCAGCTTTGTATGAAGCGAAAAAAAGACCGTTTGGGGTGGCATTTTGTAACAAACAACAAGCGATACATAATAAACGCCGACTGATTATCGAGCAGGGATTACGTAAAGCGCTAGCTGAGCCCGTTGTTGAACATTATCAAATATTTGCGGTTTATCAGGCTTTAATGACTTTACCAAGCCAAAAGTTAGCCGGATTTGAAGCGTTAATGCGCTGGAAACACCCAGAATTTGGATTGATTTCTCCTGCAGAATTTATTCCTATTGCTGAAGATACAGGTTTAATTTTCGAATTAAGTAATTGGATGCTTAAAACAGTTTGCCTGCAGTTAGTAAGATGGCATGCACAAGGTTTTGATTTTAAGAGAGTCTCAGTCAACTTGTCTGCATTGGAACTGATTAATATCAATTTGGCTGACGATTTACTGGCGGTTATTACAGAAACAGGGGCCAAACCTAAGTGGTTTAAATTTGAAATCACTGAAACCGCATTAATGGCCATTCCGGAGCAATCAATCGAGACGTTACAAAAACTGATCCAAGCAGATATTCATGTCGCTATCGACGATTTTGGCACCGGCTATTCATCACTTTCTTATCTTAAATCACTACCTGCGACAATGTTAAAAATTGATCAGTCATTTATCAGTAATCTGATTAATTCAGCGGAAGATCAAGCTGTGGTGAAAGCGGTGATAAGCATGGCTCATTCATTAGGTAAGTGTGTTACGGCTTAAGGAGTTGAATTACAAGATCAATTAGATTTTTTGATTGAACATCATTGTGATTTGTCACAAGGGTATTATTTTTCAAAACCTTTACATCTTGATGATTCTTATCAAAATTAC
>NZ_JACJFI010000614.1 GCF_014164505.1 Shewanella sp. SG41-4
TGTAATGGTCAAGTATTTCTGGAGAGATTTTAAGCCGCTTTTTTTAACTCATTATATTTTTGATGTGGCGTCTTATAATCTATTGCTGAATGTCTGCGTTTGTAATTGTAGAACTGGATATATTGCTCAACCACACTGACTACAGAACTGTGATTGATAAAGGCTAAATGGTTCAATCTTTCAGTCTTTAAACTCCTAAAGAATCGTTCCATCACGGCATTATCCCAACAATTTCCTCTACGACTCATACTTTGTTCAATGCCTAAGTGCTTTAGCTTTTCTCTGAACACTTTAGCAGAGTACTGGCAACCCTGGTCTGAGTGAAACATCAACTCCTGTGTATTTGGCCTCTGACGTTGTATCGCGTTATTTAATGCCGCTGTCGCTAACGCGGCATTGGGTTGGCTTGATAAGGCATACCCAACGATTTCTTTCGTTCCTAAATCAAGTACGCAGGCTAAATAACTCCATCCTTGGTGTGATTTTATGTAGGTAATGTCACCCACCCAATGAGTGTTATAAGTCGTAGGGTTAAACTGCCGTTTAAGCAAATTGGGTGCGTAAACATGTTCGTCACCAGTGTTAGGATAGTAATGCTTTTTCTTTGGCCTAATCGCTTTTAATCCCAAATTTTTCATTACTGTAGCAATGGCGTAAACCCCGACTTTACACTCTAAATCTAATAAGTCGGCCTGTATTCGACGTTTGCCATACGTCGCATTTGAATCAGAGAAGGCTTGCTCTACAAATTGTATCAGAGTCTGTTTTTCAACGCTTTGTGGTATCGGTTTGTAATAAAAACTACTGCAACTGATCTCGAATACGCGGCACAACTCACTCATTCTAAAGCCAGGGTTTGCTTTCTTTACTTCGCGCATCATTTTAAGTTTTGATTGTCTCGAATGAAGAAAGCTGCAGCCTTTTTTAAGATATCATTATCCCTCATTGCTTGTTTTAGTTGGGCTTCTAGGAGTTGAATTCTTCGTTGGTCTTCAGTTAATGCTTTGGCATTTTCTGGTGTTTTACCAGCTAATTCAGCTTGGTACTGCACTTTCCATCGAGACACAGCAGATTTACCCGCACCTGACATATCTTCGATTTGTTTATTTGTGTAACCCTGTTCGACCATCAGCTTGGCATATTCTAATTTTTGAAGAGGGCTGACAGTAATTTTCGTTTTTCTAATCATGATAAATACCTTTAAGATTTTGCTTATTTTAAGCTATAAATCTCTACAGTTTCATTAGACCATTACA
>NZ_JACJFI010000615.1 GCF_014164505.1 Shewanella sp. SG41-4
AAGCAAACTAATACCCATTTTATAATCTATAAGGTATGAAATTTAAGATTATGGAGTGGTCAATCTTTTGACCACTCCATAATCTTAAATTTCATACCTTATAGATTATAAAATGGGTATTAGTTTGCTTTCAATAGCTTTTACATTCTCTTTTGGCACTTGAAGATTAAGTACTCCATTTTTAAATGAGGCTTTTATATCTGCTTCATTTGGCCTGCAATCAAGTGTAAAACTGCGTACATACTTACCAGAGCGACGTTCTTTTCTAATCACACGTCCACCTTCTTTTTCTTCATTCTCTTCATCTGTAGTCGCTTCAATGGTGAGTAAATCACCATTGAGTGTGACATGAAGATCTTTTTTTTCTACACCCGGTAAATCAGCATTAATTTCATAATGATCAGCTTTATCATTGATATCTACTCTTGGACTAAAAAAATCCAAGTCCCTTGTGCTTTGAAACACGGGGGAATAGAAGTTGTCAAAAATATCAGTCATATCAAATAGAGAGTTTCTAGGAATTAAGTTCATAATAAAATCACCTTTCAGAGAGGAACAGTTCATCACGTTGATTTGGAACAGCAATCAATATGACGTAATCTTATACACAACAAACTAATCATAACGGTTAAATAATGAACACAACATGATGCAGATCAAATATTTACTCAAAATGTGATGTTAATCTATATCATTGTTTATATTGGCAATTCCTTTTAGCTACAGGCTTGTTGAGCTTATGACTGCATAGCGTGACATCAATTAATTCCAGTAAATCGCTACTAACTATCATCGCAGGCAAAACTGGTGATGGTCTAGGCAAACATTGACTGAAGCGAAAGAGTTTTTAGGCAGAGTGCCAATGAGAATGATTGTCTTGGAAGAGCCAGTGGAGTATGAATTTGGGATGAGCGACCAACACTAAAATAAACTGTCAACCGAGGAGTTAATCCGAATGGGGTCAAGAGTATATTCTTTGTAACCGTCTAGCGAACCATACCTATTGCTTAAAATTCCAGGGTAACAAGCTATCGATATTGGGTTCTGGTTTACACAGTTTATCAAGGCAACCGTGATTTAATCAAATGGGATTAGACCATTTATATTGGCGGTTTCCACAATACTGTAAAGGGTGGCACTGGCATGTGCACCGTTAGCCGTTTGGCTAAATAACCAATTCTTTCGGCCTATCACAAACGGTTTTACTGCACGTTCAGCTCTATTGTTATCGATGCTGAGTCGTCCATCATCCAC
>NZ_JACJFI010000616.1 GCF_014164505.1 Shewanella sp. SG41-4
GTGGTTTAGACGAAATATGGAGTATTGATGAAAAAGATAGTATTAGTTACTGGTGGCAGTCGAGGGATCGGTGCGGCGGCAGCAAAGCTACTAGCAAAGCAAGGATATAGCGTTTGTATCAATTTTATTAAAAATGAAATTGAGGCCAATCGAGTAGTAGCCGAAATTGGACATGATGGAGGAACGGCAATAGCCGTTCGAGCAGATGTTTCAAATGAGAACGAAGTCATAAATCTGTTTAAGGTTATAGATGAATCTCTGGGTAAAATAACGCATTTAGTTAATAACGCGGGAATCTTATTACCGCAGATGCGCATATCAGAAATGACCGCAGCAAGGATTAATAAAGTACTTATAACTAATGTTACTAGTTGTTTTTTATGCTGTCGCGAGGCAAGTAAGCGCATGCAAAATGGAGGCTCAATCGTCAATATTTCATCAGCTGCTGCTAGGCTGGGCTCACCTGCTGAATATGTTGATTATGCTGCATCTAAAGGTGCTATTGATACGTTAACTAAAGGTTTGTCACTGGAACTTGCCAGCCAAAAAATTCGTGTTAACTGCGTGCGTCCCGGTTTTATCCACACGCAGATGCATGCCGACGGTGGCGAGCCAGAAAGAATTGAGCGTGTTAAACATTTAATCCCTCTGCAACGAGGGGGAACCCCGGAGGAAGTCGCGGCGTCTATTGCCTTTCTTTTATCCGATGATGCTTCATACATAACAGGCACCTTTATTGATATCGCGGGCGGTAAATAGCGGCATACAAAGACCACCAAGTAAATTCAACATAAACCCATTTAGATTTCTGGAGAGATCAAATTGGATAAAAAATTTTCATTTTTAGTTTTAATGTGCATGTTTTTTTTAAACGCGTGTATATCGCCCGATGATAATGTGTTTATTGATACTGGTATTAAAGCTACTTTACCAGAAACAATAGATGCCTACCTAAATACAAACCTAAGTTCTGATGAGCCTGGCGTTAGCATTTTGGTTAGAAAAAATGGCGAGTTGATATACAAGAACGTTAAAGGACTTGCTAATAAATCAAATCGTACCCTAATCAGTCATGAAACAGGATTTAGATTGGCATCTATTAGCAAACCTTTATAGCCCTAGTAATAATGCAATTTTATGAACAAAAAGCATTATTGCTGGATGATTCTATTTTATCTTTCTTACCCGAATTACCGCAGGAGTGGCAAGAAATTACAATTCATCACTTGTTGACACACCGTTCAGGAATCCCC
>NZ_JACJFI010000617.1 GCF_014164505.1 Shewanella sp. SG41-4
ATGGCTATTTCAGTTAATACCAACGTCACATCAATGAAAGCGCAGGGCAACTTAAACAAAGCACAAAGCAATACTGCTACATCGATGGAGCGTTTAGCTTCAGGTTTGCGCATCAACAGCGCTAAAGATGATGCCGCAGGTCTACAGATTTCAAACCGTATGACTAGTCAGATAAACGGCATTGGCGTGGCTATTCGTAACGCCAATGATGGTATCTCTATTGCGCAAACTGCTGAAGGCGCTATGGGAGAATCAACCAATATTTTACAGCGTATGCGTGATTTGTCACTGCAGTCAGCTAACGGCTCAAATTCATCAGCTGATAGGGCCGCAATGCAAAAGGAAGTTAGCTCGTTGCAAGATGAATTAACCCGTATTGCTGAAACCACCTCATTTGGTGGTCAGAAGTTGCTTGATGGCAGTTATGGTACCCAGAAATTCCAGGTGGGTTCAGAGGCAAATGAGACGATTAGCCTATCGCTAAGTGATGTATCAGCAGACAAGCTGGGTAGTCATTCGCAAACTCTAGCGGGAGCTACCGCTGGTTTGGGTCAAGCTACCCTCGCAGGCGCAACGGTAGCCGCAAGTGGTGTAACCGCTTCAACTTTGAAGGTTAATGGTACTGTGTCCAAAGACATTACCGTTACAATCGGTGATTCAGCTAAAACGATTGCAGCTAGCATTAATGCAGAGTCTGATGCGACAGGCGTAGAAGCTAGCGCGACGACATCGCTGAAAATAGATACTCTAGGAGACCCTGGCGATATTAGTTTTACGTTAAACGGTCAGTCTGTGGCGGCAACGATTTCAGATAAGACAGATTTGAGCAGCTTGGCTGCTAACATTAATGATTTGACATCAGATACCGGTGTTACGGCATCAATTGATGATGCTGGCGCGTTAATTTTAGTGGATGATACTGGCGCAGACATGACCATCCTAGATTTTGCCAATAGTGGAACCGCTAAGACCGTTAGCGTAACAGCGGTAGGTGCAGATGGTGCAGAGAATGGTTCTGAAGTTGTCCTTACTGCTGGTGCTGCTACTAATGACTCAATTAGAGTTGCCGGTGAGGTTAAACTTGACTCCCTTCAATCGTTCAGTACTCAAGCGGGCGATGTTACGACTGGGGCGACTTTGAATATAACCGGTTCAGCGCTTTCAGACATAGATGCAGTAGATATTGGTACATCAAAGGGGGCGCAGGATGCTATTACTACTATTGATGCTGCAATAGCTCAAATTGATAGCA
>NZ_JACJFI010000618.1 GCF_014164505.1 Shewanella sp. SG41-4
GCGATTCAACAATTTGATACTCTAATGCATCGGTGAACCATAGCTCACAAACTTGTCTATACGCAAATTCAAGTTGTATATAACGAAAAGCCAGATTGGAGACTTTCAAGTTTTCAATATTTTCACCAATGTTTAATATATCTCGCTCTAAGTTCATCACGCCCTACCCCAATATATCTAGTAATGTTTTTTTTGTTGGCATAAGCTCGGAGGTCATAATTCGTTGACCAGATTTTTGCTTCATTTTGTAAAATTTAACAATATCCATTTTTTGACGTGTTAAGTCTGAATGGTTTGGGTGTGTAAAACGTGAACCAAAAAACTCACTTTCCACCAATGTAATGGTCTTGTCGTCAATCACTCTTGGTAGCTTCATGTTACCTAAGCATAAGCGTCCATCACTATAAATGTTCATTAATGGAGCATGGTAAAGCTTCGATTTAAGGTTAGGGCGTTTGTTCGCAGCTAAGGCAAAGACTCTAAGAGAAGCCGACTCGTTCGATTTAGGTGTGCGAAAGATGTATAAGAGTGGTGGTATTTCTAAATTGATAGCTTCTTTAGTTAGATAAAGCGTTCTTGTTTGTCTTGGCCTATGCCAAGCAATAACACTAGAATCTTTCACAAGTATGTTTTCTTCATTGTACGATTTAAACCAATTGGATTTAGCTTGTTTGATATTGCTTTCTATAGCATTTATTGTCGCAGCAACATCTTCAACTGAGATAATATTTCCAATTCCCAACCTACCGTTTACAATATCGTGCCTTGTAATACACGATATTGACCCAGAATTATTGGAATGCACTACAAGGGCAAGTCTGCTTAATATTTCTTTTTCATCAGCAACAGTTGATTCAATAAAATCTTCTACAAGTTTATTTGCTGAAACGGTTTCAATGTTCATAGTGAAAACTCCATGTGATTTAACAGTTACATAAATCGTAATACAGACCACTATTCTCGCAACTGTAGTAAAGCCATTATTAAGCTAACTAAGCAGTTAGTAATGGCGAAGTTTTCAAAAAACTCGTAAATATTTTCATCTTCAAATCGAATATTCATGGCCGCACTTTCCCCTGAATTAAAGTAACGTTCGCCAGCTTCATGAATACAGGCTTGTTCTTCTTGCATACCGAATGAGTATATGAGTTGTTCAGATACATCAATATCAGAGCCAGAATCAAAGGGAAACGTGATGGGTTTTATTTGTTTAGAAAAATATTCATAGACACTGAGTAGGGGAGTTAAGTC
>NZ_JACJFI010000619.1 GCF_014164505.1 Shewanella sp. SG41-4
TATCGCTCGTTATCGTTTTTATAGCGTTCTCGCAGTCCGCCCTAGTATCTAGTCTATTAACCGTTTTTTCATGTAAAAACCGGTAAACGTTTGGCCACTTTTTTGTTGGTAGCTTGTTTGTTGCAAGATAAACCCCATAGCTTCAAACAACGGTTTTGATAAGTATGATGCATCAACACTGAGGTAAGGATATTGTTGCTGAAATGCCCAGTGTTGTAAGTGTTTGTAAAGTGCGCGGGCGATGCCTTGATGCTGATAGTCGGGATGAACGTATAAGCAATCAATGTAACCTTGGTGTTTAAAATGAGTTTCTAGGCTAATAAACCCGATGACCCTTTGCTTATCAAGCACTAACCAGGCTTTATTTCGTTTGTATCGTAGTTGCCAAAATTTAGTAGATCGCGGTGCAGATGACCATGCGTTGAGTTTTAGTATTGGGTATCTAGGATGAATAATACCTTGCACAGCAGTATGGTATAACTCACTTATTTGAGTTGCGTATGATGCAGAAAAATCAACGATTTGATGAGGTTGATTTATTAAGTTATTCATAAAAAAGACCAATCGATAAGATTGGCCAATTATGTAAGCTTTTTACGATAAAACGTACTATTTTTTATTAATATTGCCAACAAACATGATTTTATCAAATGTTCTGTTTAGGCTTGAGCTTTTAAAGTCGCTCATCCACATTTGTTCAGACACTTCAACTTTGTCGCCTTTAGTCACTTCAGTTTGCGGACCCGCAGCCCAATATGTTTTATCCGCTTCTTTTAGTTGAACATAGGTATAACCGCCGCCATTCATGGTGTCGAGTACTTCACCTTGATGCAAAGCACCTTGAGCCCATACAGAAGAAACACCCATAGCCAAAATGGCAGCGGCAGCAAATGCAATTAATTTAGCTTTCATGTATGTATTCCTATTTTGCCAAAAAATAATAGTTTATGAGGATATTAATTCAACGTTTGCACTATTTAACCATCTCTGGTGAGTATGGTCTGTGATCTACCGCGAATTATTGTCTTCTATCAGCTGTTAGGTCGTTTCTTTTAGGTATTGTCTTCTAAATATATGAAGTCATCATTTAATCGCGGTGGCTAATATAATGTACATTTGCAAACAGTTGCCCTGTAATGAGGTGACCATGTTGGCTAACAAAATCGATAAAGGCTTCTGGCAGTGTTTGATTGCTCATCGGTTGCTGCCAATGGGCATGCAATAACGCATCATATCCTTCT
>NZ_JACJFI010000061.1 GCF_014164505.1 Shewanella sp. SG41-4
CATCACAAAATATATCCACTAAATTATTCATAAGCCCTCTGCGTGATTGGTTCCTTCTTGGTCGAAAGATCTGATCACGAAGAGGGCGATTAGTTCAATTTTTTATCCCGAGTTCAGGTTAAATACCAAGAGCCTATTTACGTCATGCGCATTAAGCGGACGTTAGCCAAAGTGTATTTGGCACAACATAAAGACAACCAGGCATTGTCGCTGTTGAATGAGATTATTGAGCAAGCCACTGAACTAGAACAATTTTCGGATTTAGAAGAGTTTAACCAGATAATCAGCCAATACTATGCAGAAAAAAATCAATTTGAATCGGCTTATCAGTTTCAGGTGCAGCGTTTTGATGCCGCTAAACAAGCTGCAGCTAAGTTGAATAATGCCCACTTTATGCAGTATAAAGCCAGAATAACAGCACAAAGTGAAGCCCGTACACCACCAGAAAAACCTGCTAGCAACATCAATCAAAATTTAACCATTACCGCCTTGATTATTTTATTACTGTCGGTTGGATTAGTCCTATTTTTGGCCCGTAAACCACAACGTATCAATACCGTTACTGCCCAAGAAGAAAACCAGCAGCAACGTATCGACAACCTGCTAGATAAGGCAAAACAAGGGCACTACCAACTGAGCATGCTACTGATTAATATCAATCATAATAATATTGAGGATATACCCTTTATCATTCCGCAACTCAAACACACACTTAGAGAGCAAGACCAATTGTTTCGTCATAATAATAATGAACTCATTATTATCCTGCCACACGCATCGTTAGTAGGGGCGGCAAGAGTGATAGCCCAAATTGAGCAAGTGCTTGGCGCATGGAAAGCCGAGATCAAAGTAAATATTGGAATGGCGAGTTTACAACAACTTGATACCTTTGAAGTTCTCGTAAAAAAAGCAGTTCTAAATCAATTAAATAAAATCAAATCTCAAGAGAAAATCAACCCTCAAGATCAAAATTAAGCAACTAGCCTTTAGTCAAATAATCAGAAATCTCATCTAAAAATTCACCGCCAAATCGGTCAAGTTTAATCTGCCCGACACCATTTACCGCGAGCATCTCTCCAGGGCTTGTGGGCAGCATCGCACACATCTCTGCGAGGGTTGCATCGTTAAAGACTAAATAGGGTGGAATGTCATTTTTTTCAGCCAGTTCACGACGCAGTAATTTTAACCGAGCAAACAATTTACGATCATACTGTTGCGGCGCACGCCCATTGGGTTTGCGCTTCACATCAATCAATTGAATCCGAAGTTCCGCTAACATTAGTGACAATTCTGCTTTAAGGATGGGTCTTGCGGCAGGGTTAAGCTTAATCGCAGAGCCACGGGTAATATCTTGACTCATCAAACCTAAATGGATTAGCTGACGGATAACACTGAGCCAAAACTCGGTCGATTTATCTTTACCAATGCCCCATGTCGATAACTTATCATGACCTCTATCCACGATATTGGCCGCTTTTGAACCACGTAATACTTCAATTACATGGTGGATACCAAAGCGTTGCTGCAAACGATAAATACAAGACAGCACTTTTTGAGCATCTTCAGTACCATCATATCGCTTGGGCGGATCAAGACAGATATCACAGTTACCACAAGGTTCTGATGCCACTTCATCAAAGTAGTTTAACAACACTTGGCGACGACAAGTTTGCGCTTCAGCAAATGCAGCCATGGTATGCAATTTATGAAATTCGACTTGTTGTTGCGGCCCAGGTTCAGATTGCTCAATCAAATGTCTAACTCGACCTATATCGGCAGGATCGAACAACATGTAAGCTTCAGCATCTAAACCATCGCGGCCTGCACGGCCGGTTCCTTGGTAATATGCTTCAATGCTTTTGGGAATATCGTAATGCACTACAAAGCGCACGTTAGATTTGTTAATTCCCATGCCAAAGGCTACCGTAGCCACCACTATATCGACTTGATCTTTTAGAAATTTATCTTGAACGTTACCGCGCTCTTCTTGGCTCAAACCGGCATGATATGCTTGAGCATTAAATCCTTGTAAACGTAAACGCTCAGCCACCTCATCAACTCGGCGACGACTGCTGCAATACACAATCCCACTGGTACCATTTTGAATAGTTAAAAACTGACGCAATTGATTAGCCGCATTGAGTTTTTCTGCCACGGTATAGCGAATATTTGGACGATCGAAACTGGACAACAAGGTATAAGGGGTTACCCCTAAGCGCTCGCAAATACTCAAACGCGTAGCATGATCTGCAGTCGCAGTTAAGGCCATTAAAGGTAAATAAGGGAAATACTGTTTTAACTGTCCTAAGGCCGCATATTCAGGTCTAAAATCATGGCCCCATTGACTAATACAATGCGCTTCATCAACGGCAAACATTGAAATATCAACTGACTGCAGACGCTCAATGAAATCAGGACGCAATAGTCGTTCAGGCGAGACATACAACAATTTAATCTCACCAGCATGTAATTTACGTAACACCTCAGCACTTTGTTCACGCGGTAATGATGAGTTGAGATAAGCTGCTGATACACCACTTTGCAGTAAACTGTCGACTTGGTCTTTCATTAACGAAATTAATGGCGACACCACCACGGTCACACCCGGCAAAACAATAGCAGGCAATTGATAGCACATACTTTTGCCGCCACCGGTAGGCATAATCACTAAGGTATCTTGGCCCTGTAAACTTTGCTCAATGACTTCTCGCTGCCCTTCACGAAAGGCGCGATAACCAAAAACTTGCTGCAGGCTCGCGGCAAGTACATCTTGCTCTGTCGTCAACACATCTGAGGACGCAATATTGGTCGAAATCGGAGTATCCATTAACACTACATCATCATTCAAAGGGCACTCATTTTAAAGCACTGAGCCACAGATGTCTTGAACCAAAACGCCTTTGCTATGTTTTCATCCAAGATAGAAGATTGAGTCGAAGTCACTTTAGGGTTAGATTAAATACTCTATGCCAGTAAGTCCTCCCTATAAACAACAACGATAATAATAATAAAACGACAAGGATTGCTCATGACCACATCTATTCAAACCCAAGCTTTACAGCAAGTTGCTAATATTTTTGACCAACATGTTCCATTCCATAATCTGCTCGGTTTAGACATCAAACACTACGACATCAATGGGGTTGAAGTGGTGATAAAAATGAAACCTGAACTTATCGGCAATATTCATCAAAATATTCTTCATGGTGGTGTCACAGCGACATTACTTGATGTTGTCGGCGGGCTCACGGTATTTGCAGGGCTAGTTGCCAGTAGAGAAGATTGGACCCTTGAAGAACTACAACAACGTTTAACCACCTTAGGGACTATCGATATGCGGGTCGATTTTTTACGCCCTGGCCGTGGTGAAGTCTTCACTGGTACTGGCACGGTTATCCGTTCGGGGAATCGAGTATCAGTTTGCCGGATGGAATTACACAATGAACAAGGAGTTCATATCGCATTTGGTACTGGCACTTATATGGTGGGTTAAGCTCTGATCATTGCAATATAAAGCTTACACCCGAGCGATAAAAGAAATCGCTTAATCACTTGTGTCATTAGAGGGGGCAACCTACAATCGCCCTCTCTTTTAGTTCTTCCCACTGTTGACTCACTATGCCTGATTTAGAATACCGTAAAGGGGTGATTCTCGCCATTTGCGCCTACACCATCTGGGGTGTTGCCCCGCTTTATTTCAAGTTATTACATCATGTTCCTGCCACAGAAATATTAATGCACCGTGTCATTTGGTCATTTATATTCATGGTTATTTTGATGCAATTCATTGGTGGTTTTAGTCGTTTACGTCTTATTTTAAAGCAACCTAAGCAACTGCTAATATTGCTAATTACTTCAGTATTAATAGCCGTTAATTGGCTCATTTTTATTTGGGCGGTGAACAACGATCACATGCTCGATGCTAGCCTTGGCTATTTTATCAATCCGCTGTTTAACGTATTGCTGGGAATGGTATTTCTGGGTGAACGCTTGCGAAAATTACAATGGGTTGCTGTGATGTTAGCCAGCATAGGAGTACTAGTACAGTTGATCTCTTTTGGCTCAATTCCGCTAGTATCATTGGCCCTAGCCGCCAGTTTTGGTTTTTATGGTTTACTGCGCAAAAAAGTCAATATTGATGCAAAATCCGGCTTACTAGTCGAAACAGCAATCTTATTACCAATCGCTCTAGGTTATCTATTCATTACATTAGACAGTTCGACAACGAGCATGCTGACCAATACTCTCGACCTCAATTTACTTTTGGTCGCAGCAGGTATTGTCACAACAATCCCGCTACTGTGTTTTGCAGGTTCTGCGGTCAGAATTCCATTTTCGATTTTAGGTTTTTTCCAATATATTGGCCCCAGTATCATGTTCATTTTAGCGGTAAAACTGTTTAATGAGCCATTTGACATAGAAAAAGGCATTACCTTTGGTTTTATCTGGGGTGCGTTAGTTATCTTTGTTGGCGACATGGTATTACAACGTCAGCGACGCAACGCGTTAGCCAAAGCATCAGTTTGATAGTTCAACAATTGTAAGGTTACGTCACTCAAAGCGGTGATAATTCACAAACAAAAATGCCGGATTACTGTAATCAGTAATCTGGCATTTTTTTATGGGTTAACTGTCTTGTTACTTCTACAAATCTAAGGCAAGAATTTTTGAACGACGCTGATAGTTATACAGCTGTTTTTTCTTATTTGGCAGTTCTTCAACATCAACAATATTAAAGCCATGCTCTAAAAACCAATGGATACTGCGGGTCGTTAACGCAAATAGACGTGAATAACCACGCACACGAGCTTGACCAATAATGTTATTAAGCAAAATGCTACCACGATCAGCATCGCGATAATCAGGATGCACCACTAAACACGCAAACTCACCCGCATTGTCTTCTTCAAACGGATACAAAGCCGCACAACCAATCACTAAGTTGTCGCGCTCAACCAACATAAACTGTTCAATTTCCATCTCGAGTTGCTCGCGTGAGCGACGCACCAAAATGCCTTGCTCTTCCAATGGGCGAATAAGATTTAAAATACCGCCTATGTCGCTAATCGTTGCTCGGCGTAGGCGCTCAGCGCTTTGGGTAACAATTTGGGTACCAATTCCTTCGCGTGAGAATAACTCTTGTAATAGTGCGCCATCTTCTAAATAACTCACTAAATGACAACGAGGTACACCACGGCGACATGCTTCAATACTCGCTTTTAAGAAAGCAACGGTGCCAACTGAAGTATGGTCATTTACAGACATTGTCTTGAGCATTTCTTCAATATCGTCCGGCATTAGCTCGGCAATTACCTCACCATTCTTACCGATAAGGCCATTAGTATCGCTAAAACCAATAATTTTATCGGCCTTTAACTTAATTGCTACTTGGGTCGCGACTTCTTCAGCTGTCAGGTTAAAGCTTTCACCTGTGACAGAAGCGGCAATAGGCCCCATCAATACAATACCGTTATTGTCTAATTGACGGCGTAAGCCTTGCGCATCGATACGGCGCACCTTGCCACTTAAACAAAAGTCGACACCGTCATCCACACCTAAAGGTTGAGCAATAACAAAATTACCACTCACTAAGTTAATTTGCGCATTTTGCATCGGCGTATTGCCTAAGCTCATCGACAACCTAGCCGTAATATCAAACTGAGTCGCACCAGCAACCTGCTTGATGATCTTCAGAGTGTCTTCATCGGTGATACGAATACCATTATGATATGCCGGTTCAATTCCAGCAGCCTTTAAACCTTCATCAATCTGAGGTCTTGCTCCATAAACTAATACCACCTCAATACCAAGTGAGTGCAACAAAGCCACATCATTTAAAATACCGCGGAATTGTGGGTGCGCTAATGCTTCACCACCCAACATAACGACAAAAGTTTTACCTCTATGAGCATTAACATAGGGCGCAGAATGACGAAATCCATCGACTAATTCAGTGGTTCTCACGGGCAAATTCACCTCGGTATAAGTTTGATGTTCATTAATGATTATGGCAAAAGACGCCACATGACAGTTTGTTGTTTCAAAAGGGAATGATATTGCATTTTAATTCACTTTTAAAGCATTTTATTTCACCCACAATAAAACACACCGTCTCAGTTTTTTATAAAAAAATCATTACAGACAAAAAGTTAACTTGTTTTAGTCGCTAGTAATACTTAACGCATTTAATTATGATATTTGCATCAAATATGTATCGTAATACTTCAACATAATCACATTACAATTATGTGGGGAAGCCCAATCCAATACAAGGAATATTAATACTGTACAACATCATGTAAACAACAGCTCACAAGTAAAAATTCAGCAACTGGGTAGCCAAGTTATAGCTCAATCAAGTATAGACTATTTAAAAACGACCATAAAAAAAGCCCCAATAAAGGGGCTTTTTTAAGAATCAAAAATCAATTACTTGATTTTAGCTTCTTTGTACATAACGTGCTGACGAATTACTGGATCAAATTTCTTGATTTCCATTTTTTCAGGCATGTTACGCTTGTTCTTTTCAGTAGTGTAGAAGTGACCAGTTTTAGCACTAGATACTAATTTGATCTTCTCACGATTACCTTTAGATTTAGCCATTTTCTATTATACCTTCTCGCCACGGGCACGAAGTTCTTTAACAATCACTTCAATACCTTTCTTGTCGATAATACGGATACCTTTAGTAGATACACGTAATTGCACGAAACGCTTTTCTTCTTCTAACCAAAAACGGTGGTTTTGTAGGTTAGGTAAAAAACGACGACGAGTCGAATTTTTTGCGTGCGAACGGTTGTTACCAACCATTGGCTTCTTGCCAGTTACTTGGCATACTCTTGACATGTCAATCTTCTCCAAAACAAATTTTTAACGCTCGAGCATTAATGTGCCTCGTATGGCCGTCGCCCGAGGCACAAAGAGGGCGCATTTTATACACGATTGACCATAGAAGATCAAGCAGTGTTTATACAATCCACCCACGCTCGGCAAAGGAGACTATCTCCTGATCACCTACAACCATATGATCTAACAAAGAAACATCGATGGTTGCCAATGCATTTTTTATTCGCTCAGTTATTCGCCGATCAGCCTGACTTGGCTCTGCAATGCCAGACGGGTGATTGTGACACACAATTACCGCTGCCGCTTTTTTCTCCAAAACAAGGCTTACAACCTCGCGAGGATAAACAGAAGCAGAATCGATGGTGCCACGAAATAATTCTACAAATTGAATGACTCTATGTTGGGTATCCAACAATAGTAAGGCGAACACTTCATAGGATCGGTCTGACAATTGTCTCATTAAATAGTCCCGAGTTAAATCAGGATTTGTCAAAATTTGCCCTCTTTGTAGATTTTCATGCGCAATTCGCTTAGAAATTTCCGCCGCAGCCTGTAATTGAGCATATTTTACCGGTCCTACACCGGCTAATTTACATACCTGACTCTTCGATGCACACAATAAACTGCGCAAACCACCAAACTGGCTAATCATGTTTCGGGCTAAATCGACTGCATTTTGCCCTGGAAGGCCGTTACGTAATAATACTGCGAGCAACTCAGCATCCGAAAGATGCCCTGCACCTCTGAGCAATAACTTTTCCCGAGGTCCTTCTCCTTGTGGCCAATCTTTAATTCCCATGAATGTCCCTTATATTCAATATTTGCGATTTCATTACACGCATTAAGTCGACTCACATAATGAAAACAACACATAATGAGCAACCACAGAACGAATAACGAATTGTTGTCTTTTTAAAACATAGAGTTCAAATTGATTACACAGTATGGTCGATATTTTTGAGATTGGATCTGCGCAACATGTCATAGGTTTGTGATATTGTTAGCCGCAATTAGGTTTGAGTCGGATAATGTGCATCATGCTGACAAATAAAAAAGTATTACTCGGAATTGGTGGCGGTATTGCCGCATATAAAAGTGCGGACTTAATCCGTCGATTAAAAGAGCGTGGCGCAGATGTGCGTGTCGTCATGACCCAGAGTGCAATGGAGTTTATTACCCCATTAACCATACAAGCGCTCTCAGGCCATCCTGTCGCCTCTGATTTGCTCGATCCTGCAGCAGAGGCTGCTATGGGGCATATAGAACTCGCTCGTTGGGCTGATGTTGTATTGCTTGCACCTGCTACGGCAAATTTAATGGCACGCATTAATGCCGGCATGGCAGATGACTTATTAACAACAACGTGTTTAGCAACCGGTGCTCCCGTTATTGTATGTCCCGCAATGAACCAGCAAATGTACCAAAATATAGCAACCCAAGAGAACATGGCTCATTTAGCCCGTAAAGGCTTTACCATTTGGCAACCCGCCTCAGGTAATCAAGCATGCGGTGAAGTCGGCCCTGGCAGAATGCAAGAACCCGTTGCGATTGCAGAACAACTGATACAATTTTTTGGCCCTAAAATATTACAAGGTCATCAGCTGCTCATTACAGCCGGACCAACGCGTGAAGCAATCGATCCTGTGCGCTACATTTCCAACCACAGCTCAGGAAAAATGGGGTTTTCTTTAGCCCAAGCCGCTGCAGAAATGGGCGCAACTGTCACATTAGTCTCTGGTCCTGTTAATTTAGCTACCCCAGCAGGTGTAACACGCATTGATGTAAATTCAGCGCAACAAATGCTTGATGCAGTGATGGAACAGGTTGAACAACATGATATTTTTATTGGCTGCGCCGCAGTAGCTGATTATCGAATTGCAGATGTTGCAGATCAAAAAATCAAAAAATCGGCTGAACAAATGCAACTTGCGCTAGTGCGGAATCCTGATATCTTAGCCACGGTAGCTCAGCACACACTTCGCCCATTTACGGTAGGCTTTGCAGCAGAAACCAACGATGTAGAGCAATATGCACGTGGCAAACTTCAACGCAAAAAGCTTAATATGATTGCCGCCAACGATGTCTCTATTCAAGGCTTAGGCTTTAATGCCGATAGCAATGCACTACAGGTATTCTGGCAAGATGGCAGCCAACAACTGCCGGCAACAGATAAACTGACTCTGGCGCGCCAATTACTTACATTGATAGAACAACAACTAAAAAAATCATGAAAACACCCATTGAACTAAAAATTATCGACTCACGTATAGGCAATCAATTCCCTTTGCCAGCTTATGCGACACCTGGTAGTGCAGGCATGGATTTACGTGCCATGATCGACACTGCGATGGTGATTGAGCCAAGTCAAACCGTATTAATTCCAACAGGTATCGCCATTCATGTGGCAGACCCAGGCCTTGCCGCTGTGATTTTACCGCGCTCAGGCATGGGCCATAAACATGGCATTGTTTTGGGTAATTTAGTGGGCTTAATTGATTCCGATTACCAAGGACAGTTAATGGTGTCATGTTGGAACAGAAGTGATAAACCATTCACTCTCGAAATAGGCGATCGATTAGCCCAATTGATGTTTGTACCCGTTGTACAGGCAACGTTTACTGTAGTGGATGAGTTTAATAGCTCAGATCGTGGAGAAGGTGGCTTTGGTCATTCAGGCACCAAATAACCTTTTCAAGTAGTCACTGAGCCAAGGAACAGATAATGGCTGAAAGCCCTAAAATGAATCGTCGTGAGCATATTTTACAATGCTTAGCACAAATGCTCGAAACCAGCCCAGGTCAACGTATAACAACAGCAAAGCTCGCCGCCGAAGTGGGCGTTTCAGAAGCCGCGCTATATAGACACTTCCCCAGTAAAGCGCGGATGTTTGAAGGCTTAATCGAATTTATTGAAGATGCGATTTTATCTCGCTTAAATATCATCATGGACGAAGAAAAAGACACCATGACCCGCTGCCAGCTAGTACTTCACCTACTACTAGTATTTTCTGAACGTAACCCTGGCATTTCAAGGGTGCTGAATGGCGATGCTCTGCTAGGTGAAAACGAGCGTTTACGCAGTCGAATCGACGTATTATTTGCAAAAATAGAAACCCAAATCAAACAAATTTTACGTGAAAAAACCTTGCGTGAAGGCGTAGGTTTTAATATTGATGAAGCCATTCTCGCTAACTTGTTACTAGCCTTTGCAGAAGGACGTATTTCTCAATTTGTACGCAGTGAATTTAAACAAAAGCCAACCCAACATTTCGATGAACAATGGACCTTTATCCAGCAGCAGTTATTGAGAAGTTAATGTCATCTATGCGCCCTACTTCATGGGGCGCACAAAACCTTCTGTCGCGTATAGCCCCCTGTTTCACAGCACCATGTTTCACCATCACTTACATTATTTTTTCTAAATGAAAAAACTGGTACAACTTAATCGTTAATCTTTCTTTGATTGAATTAAATGCTGTTTTATCTTAAAATCCTGCCAGAAACAAATAAGCAACAATAAAAACAAAAACACAACAAACAAGGATGTACAATGAAACTACCCAAGCTTATCGCTTTGGCTTTATTACTTTGCCCTGCCTTAATAACATCATCTTTTGCATCAGACACACTAACAACAGCAAAACTGTTCAGTAAATCGTCTGAATACAGCAATGTAAAATACTCACCAAATGGCGACTATATCAGCGCAAAAACGATCAATGACGACAAGCGCATTTTAATTATTTTAGATGCAAAAACGTTAAAAATTGTCCATGCGATTCAATTTGGTACTAATGCCCAAGTCGGAAATTATGTATGGGTAAACGATGACCGTATTGTGTTTGAAAAAGAGTACCTAAAGGGTTGGGATGATCATCCTCAGTATTACGGTGAATTAATGGCGGTAAACGCTGATGGTTCTCAAGCTGAATATCTCTTTGGCTACGATAATAACGAGCAGCAAACTGGCTCAAGTATTAAGAAAAAAACCCCTTACCGTGGTACAGCATATATTCTTGATCCTTTGCAAGATGATGACAGATACATGCTTGTTCAGGCACTACCATGGGGAGCTGACAGTGAAGCATTTAAAGAAAATATCCATGTGGTATTTAAAGTTGATGTCTATAGAGGAACACGTAAAAAAGTTACCTATGCGCCTATTAGCTATTCACAATTTATCACTGATCATGATGGTGAGGTTAGGCTAGTTAAGGGTACAAATAAAGACGATATTGAAAAGTCTTTTTACTATAAATCAGGTGATTGGATTAATATTGATCAGCTTAACCTCGGTTTAGATGACTTTACTCCAGTGGCATTTACCAAGGATCCAAACGTTATATATGCCGCTGGGCGAGTTAACAACCAAACACTGGGTATTTATACTGTTAATCTCACCACAGGTGACAAAAAATCGCTAATCACAGATGAATTAGTGGATCCTAGCCAGCTTTGGATTAGTGAAGTATCAAAAGAACTTTATGCGGTTGAATATGAAGCAGAGTACCCAACTTATGCCTTTGTTAACCCTGACAATGAACAAGCAAAAATTCTAAAAAATTTAATAGTAGCCCTTCCCGGCCATCAAGTGCATTTAGTCAGTCAAACTCGCGATGGTAAGAAATGGATAGTGTTTGCCTTTAATGATCGTAATCCAGGCGATTATTACACTTTCGATGCTGAAAAAATGAAACTTGGATATTTAGTTTCAGCAAGAGAATGGCTAACACCAGATGATATGGCTGAAGTTAAGCCGATTAAATTTACTAGCCGAGACGGACAAACTATTCACGGTTATCTGACGTTGCCAAAAGGCAAAGAAGCTAAAGACTTACCGCTAGTGGTAAATCCTCATGGTGGTCCACATGGCATTCGAGATTGGTGGCAATTTAATCCACAAAACCAAATGCTTGCAAAAGAAGGCATTGCTGTTTTACAAGTTAACTTCCGGGGTTCTGGAGGTTATGGTGATAACTTTGAGTTTTCTGGATATAAGAAATGGGGCACTGAAATACAATACGATATTATTGATGGTACTAACTATGTCATTGAGCAAGGCATAGTCGATAAAGATCGTATCTGTATTGTCGGTGGCAGTTTTGGTGGATACAGCGCACTTCAGAGTTCTATTCTTGCACCTGATTTATTCAAATGTGCAGTTGGTTTTGCTGGAATATATGATTTAGCGTTAATGTTCCATAAAGGCGATATTTCAGACCGCAGGACGGGCTTAAGTTATTTGAAGAAAGTGCTTGGGCAAGATACCTCTATCCTGAAAGCAATGTCACCATCCGAAAATACCGACAAACTAAAAGCTAAGCTATTACTTGTACATGGCGGAGAAGATGAACGAGCGCCAATTGAACAATATGAAGCGCTAGAAAGAAAGCTAAAAGCTTATGAATACCCATTTGAGAAAATGATATTGGGCGATGAAGGCCATGGCTTCTACAACGATGAAAATCGGGCTGAGTATTATGACAAAATGCTAAAATTCATCAAAGAGAATCTAAACGTGAAGTAGTTTAATAGCTAAACGTTTAACCATAAAAAGCCGATACCCGACTAACGGGGTCGGCTTTTTTGTTACCTACAGTATTAATTTACAGCAAATCACGTTATTCTCCTCGTCCCTTAACGGGCGCCCAAGTGGGAATTAACGTACACTCATATAAACAGTGATATCGAGTAGTTGGAGGATATATGGCACTCAGTGAAGCCGCAATAAAAGTACAAGCAGCGCTAAAAGACCGTGGGCTAGAAACCCCGATGCTGCCAAAAACTTCCACGCCAGAACAACGTAAAGTCAAAATTGAACACCATATGCGTGAAATTTTGACCTTAATGTCACTCGACCTAACCGACGACAGCTTGGCTGATACTCCACGCCGCATTGCAAAAATGTATGTCGACGAAATCTTCTCAGGGCTAGATTACGAAAACTTCCCTAAGATCACGGTTATCGAAAACAAAATGGGTGTAGATGAAATGGTGCGTGTACAAGACATCAGTCTTACCAGCACCTGCGAACACCACCTAGTGACCATTGATGGATTCGCAACGGTGGCTTATTTGCCACGCACAAAAATTATTGGCTTGTCTAAAATCAATCGTATCGTGCGCTTCTTTTCCCAACGCCCACAAGTACAAGAGCGCCTAACCCAACAAGTGTTAGTGGCACTGCAAACCCTACTTGAAACTAAAGACGTGGCGGTAAAAATGGATGCGGTACATTACTGCGTAAAATCACGCGGTGTAATGGACTCAACCAGCTCAACTACCACGACAGCGCTTGGTGGTATTTTTAAATCAAACCCAGCTACCCGCGCCGAGTTTTTACACCAAGTAAAATAGTGTTATGCAGCATAGCGCCAATAAAAACGCAGCCACCTAATGTAATAATCTAGGGGCTGCATTTTTGTTTAAAATTGGAATAAGATTAAATACCGTATTGCTCACGATACGCGCTAACTGAAGCAAGTTCGGCTTCCATACCCGGCTTTTCAGACAAATAACTGATTAAGTCAGCAAGCTTAATAATCGACACAATTTGACAGCCAAAATCGCGTTCAACTTCTTGAATCGCCGACAACTCGCCCTTGCCTTTCTCTTGACGATCTAATGCAATCAACACACCCGCAAGTTGGGCATTGTGAGCATTAATAATTTCCATCGATTCACGAATAGCGGTACCTGCGGTGATCACATCGTCCACCAGCATCACTTTGCCTTTTAACTCGCTGCCCACCAAACTACCACCTTCACCATGGGTTTTGGCTTCTTTACGGTTAAAGCAGTAAGGAATATCTACATCGTGATGATCGCACAAGGCAACAGCGGTCGTTGTCGCAATCGGAATACCTTTATACGCTGGGCCAAATAACAAATCGAATTCAATACCCGAGTCCATTAACGCCGCAGCATAAAAGCGACCTAAACGCGCTAAGTCTTTACCCGTATTGAACAATCCAGCATTAAAAAAGTACGGACTCGTACGGCCAGATTTAAGGGTAAACTCACCAAAACGTAATACTTGGCGGTCTAAGGCAAACTCAATAAATTCGCGTTGATAGGCTTTCACGGTTATTCCTCTTTCATCAAATTTTAGATTAAAAAAAAGGACCGTAATCGGTCCTCATTTTTCAACAGCATATTAACTTAATGCGGCTTTTTGCACATCGACAATTTCGCGAATACTGTTTTTAGCTAACACTAACAACTCAAGTAACTCTTCATGGCTAAATGGTTCGCCTTCTGCAGTACCTTGAATTTCAATAATCTTACCGGTTTCTGTCATCACAACGTTCATGTCAGTTTCAGCAGCGCTGTCTTCAATGTATTCTAAATCACTGATCGCTTCGCCTTTGTAAATACCAACACTAACAGCAGCAATTAAAAACTTAAGTGGGTTAGCTTTAATAATGCCTTTACCACGCGCCCAGTTAAGTGCATCAACTAACGCCACACACGCACCAGTAATAGCCGCAGTACGTGTACCGCCATCGGCTTGAATAACATCACAATCGATAACGATAGTGTTTTCACCTAACAACTTCATGTCTACAGCGGCACGTAATGCACGGCCAATTAAACGTTGAATTTCTTGGGTACGGCCAGACTGCTTACCACGAGCTGCTTCACGGTCCATGCGGCTGTGAGTTGAACGCGGTAACATACCGTATTCAGCGGTTACCCAACCTTGGCCTTGGCCTTTAAGAAAACGTGGAACGCCTTCTGTGAAACTTGCTGTACATAATACTTTTGTGTCGCCAAACTCAACTAAAACAGAGCCTTCAGCATGTGCAGTAAAAGAACGCGTAATAGTGATAGGGCGAGTTTGAGCTGGTGTACGGTTACTTGGGCGCATGAAAAGTCCTGTAGTCGAATTCATATCATATTTGAGCCCATATTATAGAGCTTCACGCCGTTAGATGCCATGGTAAGCAGCGATAAGCGACAAATCTATCGACAAATCCTTTAATCCGGTCGGTTAAAACGGCTATAATCAACTCACATTCGCGTAATAACATAACAGGACACTTCATGATCCAAAGCATGACAGCCTACGCTCGTATCGAGCACAAAGCACAATGGGGCACAGCCTCATGGGAAATCCGTTCAGTCAACCAGCGCTACCTAGAAACCTACCTGCGCCTACCTGAGCAGTTTCGCAGCTTTGAACCTGTCTTACGCGACCGCTTACGTAAACGCCTTAATCGCGGCAAAATCGAAGTTAATTTACGTTACGAACTAGCCGACAACAGCAGTAATGAATTACAACTGAATCAAGATTTAGCCAAGCAGTTATTAAACGCAGCAAACTGGTTAAAACAAGAAGCAGGACAAGGCGAACTTAGCTTAACTGAAGTGTTGCGTTGGCCTGGAGTGCTATCTGCAGCAGAGCAAGATATGGATAGCGTAGGTGCCGATTTAATGATCGCGTTCGACAGTGCTATCGATCAGTTTATCGAAGCACGCGGCCGTGAAGGTGAAGCGATTAAAGACATGCTACTGACCCGTTTAGACGGCGTAATGGAACAAGTCAACGTTGTGCGTGAACACATGCCAACCGTAATGCAGTATCAACGCGACAAATTAACTAACCGCTTAGCCGATATTGCTGGTGAATTAGACCCTGCCCGTATCGAGCAAGAAATGGTGTTATTGGCGCAAAAGCAAGATGTCGCCGAAGAAATGGACCGCCTTGAAGCTCACGTAGCTGAAGCTCGCCGCATTCTAAAAAAAGGTGGCAGCGAAGGCCGCCGTCTAGACTTTATGATGCAAGAGTTTAACCGCGAATCAAATACCCTAGCCTCAAAATCAATCAGCGCAGAAATAACTTCAGCCGCAGTTGAGCTAAAAGTATTGATTGAGCAAATGCGCGAGCAGATCCAGAATATTGAATAACATTCACCAAGCTCCATAATTGCCTTTTATTTACTGATTTTAAAGGAATAAATTAAAAACCTTGTTCGTAGTTGTTCACAGTTACCCACCGAAATCCATATCTAAGTGGTGGGTTAATTGGTGGGTAGGTGGGTGTTTACAAATGCACTAGTGGTGGGTAAACTGAACCTCAAGAGATATAAGGCTTGGGGAGCACTATGAGTACTACGGGTAACTTAACGGTTAAAGAACTAGACTCTAAAATAAAAAAAGAAGAGGCCGGTCGCTACGCCGATGGTGGTGGGTTGTATTTTGTTGTTCCAAAGTCTGGCTCAGCTTATTGGATGGTTCGCTACACTTCCAATAAAAAGCGTAAGGAAATGACACTGGGTAAGTACTCAGATCTTTCGTTAAAAGATGCTCGCTATGAAGCCGCTTCTAAAATGAAGCAACTCAGAGAAGGCCTTGATCCGCTGTTAGCAAAAAAACGTGCCGAGCAAGAAAGCATTAAAACAGTGGATGACCTATTCGAAGACTGGTATCCAACACTTGAAGCTAGACTCAAGCACCCAAAAATTCCCAAACGCATTTATACCAAAGATATTGCCCCACATATTGGTGAATTTAAAATTGACCAGGTAACCGCCAGAGATATCCGTACCACGATAGAAGATATAAAGGCTTCAGGTAGATTGGCTATTGCTAATGATGCACTAGGCTATTGTAAACAGTTATTCAATCACGGCATAAAACTCGATTTACTCGCCTACAACCCTGCTGCCGCCTTTACTTTTAAGGATGCTGGCGGCGTAGAAAAAAGCAGAGAACGAGCATTGAGTGAAGATGAACTCAAACAATTTTTTGCTACAGCCAAAAAACATAACGACAGCTTTAGTAGAGATAACTACCTAGCCTGTTTATTGTTGGTTTGCTTAGGCGTTCGTAAATCAGAATTGTGCGAAGCTAAGTGGGATGAGTTTGATTTAGGAAAAGAGGTATGGAACCTACCGGCCGAAAGAAGTAAAACCAATGTTGGTTTTACGGTTCCCTTAGCACCTGAAGTACTTACCTGGCTTGAAGAGTTAAAAGTACGAGCCTTTGGGTCTGAATATGTGTTTCCTAGTCGCAGAACCAGCAAGAAGCCTCATATGGGAGCTGACACACTGAATCGTGCCATTACAAAGCTATTCGGCCATGAAGCCGGCAAGAAGAAGCAACCACCCAACTTAATGGGTGATATGCCTTATTTTACTGTTCATGACTTACGCCGCACATGCCGTACGTTGCTTGCTCAGCAAGGCACGCCAGGTCATGTTGCCGAGCGGTGCCTGAACCACAAACTTAAAGGGGTTGAAGGGATCTATAACAAGCATGATTATCTGGAAGAGCGTAAGGAGGCTTTAAGTAAATTAGCTTATTACTTTAATAACATACTCAATGAGCATAAAACTATTTAGGTTCTACCAGATGACATAGTTATATAACTATGTCATCTGGTTAGTTATGTTTCACCTTAATAATTTTTTAAATGGAAAAATTAAGCTGCAACTTTTTCATTAATATGATGTGCGGCCTCTTCAGCACTCTCAGCTCTGAATAATTTAATATTTTCAGCCTTAGCAATTTCTTCTATTAGTGTAAAGTTATCTCTTAATTTCTTTACTGATGCATCAGTAAGCGTTGGATCTGTCAATGAAGGACTACCAATAATTATTTCAAATTCTCTTGGTTTAATAACTAAAGCTGATTTTTTAAATGTTTCTAAATCTAATAATTTAGCTTTTACATTATTTAAAGATGCAGCAAGTCTAGATGGAACTAAAAGACCAAAATTAGCTGAATAATCACCATACATAAACCCAAAACTAGTAGCAACGTTAGCTTCACCAAGTTGCACTTTTTGACCAAATGATTGAATTAGTTGAGGGTTTACTTGTTTCATTGCAGCCGAAATACTTCGAGACCAATGCTCAGAGTATTTTCTTGGTTGCTCATCGTCATCGGAACGATCTGCATCTAAAGATAAAGTGCTTAAGCTTGCACTAAACCTAACTGCCTGCCTAAGAATTTCGTCAAGGTTTTGGCCACGAGCAACTATTTCATCTCCAATAACTACACCTGCTATAGGGCTAACCCATTTACCTAAAGAGCTAGAAGTCTTGAGTTCAGTTTGA
>NZ_JACJFI010000620.1 GCF_014164505.1 Shewanella sp. SG41-4
CTTTTTTCTCTAACATATACAGTTGATAATCTTCAGCTAATTCCTGTATCAATTTTTCGAAACTCACGGTGCGTACCGTAATTCCTGCTGCAACTTCACGTAATTGTTCTTTCGCCATGCCTTTAGATGCCGTTAAGGCTTTAGCTATTTTATTGGTTAAGTTTTGTTCGTGAAAGCCACCGATATGACCTAATTCGTTTGAACGAAAGCAAATTATGCGAGAAAAGTCTTGGGTACTTTCTAGCACTAAATACACCACAACATCGTCACGATGAGATTGGGCGACAAAAATGGTATTCATTAAGGTGTGAGCTAAAATTTCAGTGTGAGCTTCATGACCAATAGCGGCTAGAAATTGTTGACTATCAACTGGAGCAGCTCTGGCTCGAACGACAAAAGCGCGCATAGTAAATCCTATTTAGAAGTAAATTAAGCATAAAGCCGTTAACGTAGTCGAATAATCAATCTGTTACTGCGCATAGCATTATTATTGCAGTTTTGAGCTTGGCTGTAACGCGATTAATCTAATGGTTAAGTTTTAGATTGCACAGACTAGTGCTATTGAGCAATACGGTTGTTAAAACAAACGCTAAGCGTTATGTTATTGATAATGGGGACGTGTGATTTATTCAATTATTGATGCTGGTCATCAAACCCGTAATTTACATTTATGAGGTCACTAATTCAAGGTCATTTTGATGAAAATCAGAAAAGCGCTAGAGTCTGACGTTCAATCTATTTACAGCATGAGAAACCGAGCTATTATTGAAAAATGCACCGGCTTTTATAGTTCAGCGCAGTTGGCATTATGGACACAAGGCGACATTTCAGCAGCATTGATTAATGATATTGTAGCGAACTTCTTTGTATCGGTATTCAAGGAGCGTGTTATCGGATGCGGTAAAGTTAATCTCGAAACTGGCATGATAGACGCTATTTTTGTCGATCCTGACCATTCTGGCCAAGGGGCCGCAAAGTCCATGTTGGTTTTTCTGGAAGAGTTAGCCTTGGATAATGATCTGAAATTATTACAACTTGAATCTACACTGAACGCAGCGTCATTTTACCGTGCCTGTGGTTTTGTTGGTGATGAAGTATCTACTTATCATTCGCCAAGGGGAATTAGTTTGGATTGCATTCCGATGCGAAAATTGCTTAAAAACTAAATCATCAATCTACAATCGCGGTAAAAGTCATAACTCCTTCACCACCGTCAAAATAAATAGCGATGCCCATACTG
>NZ_JACJFI010000621.1 GCF_014164505.1 Shewanella sp. SG41-4
GCCAAGTATGCTTCAGAATATTACATTAACGCTGAACATAAGTTACCCATTTAGCAGTTAAATCGACCATTTACTTGAGCTATATCATGATCAACAGCACAGAAGTGGTGTGAAGTCACATAATGTAATTGATAATCATTCTCATCAATGTATTATTAAGCTATAACATTCATATTTACTTGATGAGAAGGGAATAGCACAAAATCAGAGAGTGTTGAATTCTTCAATTATTAATTCTTATCTAATCGTTCTCATCATGGTTACGAGAATAGAGTCGCGAAAATGGTGTTAACTGAAATAGAGTTGCTTAGGGTGAAATAAGGAGTGCACATGAACAGAATGAATGTGTCTATCGATGCAAATAAAGTGGCCCAATTGATTAAAGCAGGTCATTTATGTGCTGCAGACTTAACATGCCTAGACAGGGCAACTAAACAAACCCTATGGCAATTGTGTTTATGGAGCTGCAAAAAAAGGTCAACTTGTCTCAATAAGCAATGTCAGCAGTCGTGTATGCCATCAACAGCAGTAGAGAATTGTATGCAGCAGTTTATAACAGACAAGGACATTGCAGTGTCAACATATCCAAACTCATCGTTAAAATTCAGTCCAATTGATGCCGATAAATAACATTATCGGCATCAAACAAAAAACAGTATAATAAGGCAATGTAATCAATAACCTATATTTAATTTATGAGCAATAATATCATTGATGAACTTCCACCAGTATTACCACTATTTGATGCTGCGGAGTATGTATTGCAAGGTAATGCGTCCGTTAATCAGTACATTACCCGAATTTCAATAGATAAAGTGGCGGATGCAGGACTCATCATAGAGCATTGTGCCGATTGGTTATTTGAGCAAAAGCAGTCAGAAAACAACTATAAAGCCTACCGTAGTGAATTAACCACATATCTTCATTGGTGTTTTGATGTAGTTGCATTATCGCCAATCGCGGTGACACGTAAAGACATCGCAAAATACATCGATTACTGCCAATCACCGCCACAAGCACTGATTGGCTATTTCAATGTTGCGCAATTCAAACTCGATAAAGCCACCGGAGAGCGATCGCCAAACCCACAATGGCGGCCGTTTATTGGTAAAAAATACCTAGGGAAATGCCTACCATATCAACTGAGTGATAATGCGTTAAAGACTAAAATAGCGATATTATCATCATTTTACGGCTATCTAATTAGCGAAGAATATACCGAGCGTAATCCAGCTCAGT
>NZ_JACJFI010000622.1 GCF_014164505.1 Shewanella sp. SG41-4
AAAATAAAGTTATGTACTCCTGAGATTATACTCAACTAATGCCATCAATATCGTTTCTAACAGTAAATCACGCTGGGCATATATAGCCTCCCACTGCTGAGTAGTCCATGAGTTTTCTCGCTCAACATAGGAGCCATGCGCAATAATATTTCGCAATTCACTAAAATTATTAGCACCTAGCTTTAAGTTTTGGTCCTTAATACTTTGTTTCAACCTATTTACATCAGGATCTCTCTTCCCCATGTTAGGGAAACGATCTGTTGTGAGGAGATTCGCAAATGATTTTTCTAGTGAGCTCTTACCTTTTGAATAATTCCAAAATCCTTCAACAAAAGCCCACAATCCTAGAGTTTCAATAAGCACATTGTTAATTGATGCTAGTTTCAACACCTCGTCAAAATGTGGATATCTGATATTTATTTTTTGATTGAAACGGCCAAGTAGCCCTATGATATTATCAATATCATTTTCATCGAAGCATTGATTCCAAACTCTATTTGGCGTTGGTATATTACCCCAACTTGGATTAACAATGGTTCCATCATTTAGGTATTGCCCGGGATGTGAGATATGCACCGGTGGAGGTAAAACTAAGCTCAAACTCAGTGATATTAGTTTGCATATATAGTCCTGATTATCTTCTGAGCATTTATTTTTTGTAACCACAAATCCACAGTTCACCGGAAAGGGATCTCTTGACGATATCCACAATCCTGGTTTGATAATTTTGTTTTCGATCCAATCACTGAAAGGATTTGGTAGATTTTTTATAGATTCATAATTAGTAAAGCATAAAGTGATAGTTTCACCATTAAGCACCACAGTCCTTTCATAGGTATGGTCTATTCTAGGTATATTGTAAATCATCCATAAAGATTGCCGCATATCATTACCTTTAATTATTAGTTTTAAACTTCCAAAAAATATAGCTACTAATTTATAATCAATAACATAGCCTGTTATGATTACTCCAACAATATAAAGATATATGTTTTCCAATTGGTTGAGTTTTAGATAATTAAATACTCGTTTGAAAGACCATGTTGACCCATGAACCATCAATATTAGGAGCCATTTTGACGATAGCAAAATTGATTTTGTGTGAGGTTGATGACGGTAAACAGGATGCTTTTTCACAAAGTCAGCGTGCTTGGAGTCAGCTGTCGACGTGTAACGGTTTTGTAGGGCAAACAGGAGGATGGTAATCATCGGTAAGTACTGCCGTTATTATAGGT
>NZ_JACJFI010000623.1 GCF_014164505.1 Shewanella sp. SG41-4
CTCCTCCCGTATTGCAAGGTATAACTCATCGATAACATGGACTGGATTGCTGTCATATATACGGTCTTTTAATGAAGCTATTGATTTCTGACCTCGATGTATTACGCGCATATCGTCCTTATCAGCTCGTCGGGCCTTTCGCTCTTTGAGGTTATCAGGTTTTCAATATGCAGGTTTTACCTGTTATGTCATCGTTTTGCTCTATTCACGCAGTTCTTTGAAGAGCGGTTTACTTATTCTGCTGAATAATCTTCTCCAGAGACGGTAATCGCCCAAGCCATTCTCGCCATTTTGTTGGCATAAGCAACGCTCGCTCGGTTATGCCCCCGAGTTTGAACAAGTCGGTTTATCCATTGACTTAATTTTTACTTTTCGTTCCAGCTCTTGATACTACAGCCTTTGCTCCTTGGATTAACAGACACAGTAAGTAACTATTCCCTCGCATATTTATGCCTAGCAACGTATCTTTACCCCCACAACTTTGCTGGCGGGGAACGATACCTAAGGAAGCAGAAACATCCCTGCCTCGTATAGTGACTGCCATTACCCACTTCATTAAAATAAGCACTCGATACCATAGGGCCAAATCCTGGTATGGTTTGAACTCGTTGACAAATATCACTGCGCTTTACTGCTTTCACAATCAATTGGCTATAGGCTTCGATACACGTATCTAATGCAGTTAATTGGCTTTGTAGCTGCCTAAGTATAGCTTTAAACGCCCCTGATAATGGCGAGGCCTCATCATCTAGCATTAGAGGGATACTTTTACATATATTGTTTACACCTTGGGTTAACGCAATACCGTATTCAGCGATTAATCCTCTTATTTGGTTGCATAATGCCGTTCTTTACCTAACTGGCAACTCGCGTGCTTTATGCTGTGCTTGATTATCTTGTTACACTATCGATTTTATTCCTACACTTTTAATATGTGGCTGGTTAGCCGCGACAGCAATGGCTAAGGCGTCGTTATAGTCATTTTTGTTGCCAATTAAAAAGGCTTTTACATGTTGAGGTGGAATAAAGTTTACCTGGTGCCCACACTGTTGTATTTCTCTTGCCCAATAATGAGACACTTCACAGGCTTCTAAAGCAACTAAACAGGATGGGTGTGTTGAAAGCAAGTTAATACTAGCGCTCTTGTTATCATTTTCGTGTTAATTAACCGACCCTGCATAATACAGCAAACCACATAAAAAAATCTTTTTGCAATAACGAGCCCTATTGT
>NZ_JACJFI010000624.1 GCF_014164505.1 Shewanella sp. SG41-4
ATTGTTGCTCATTTCGGTTTTGGTACTATGGCTGTTTTATGGCTTTTTACTGTAAGTATGGCATTTGTGCAAATCAAGAAAGGTAACGTGAATGCACATCGCTATTGGATGATAATAAACTACTCTTTAACTTGTTCAGCCATTACCCTTAGATTGTATCTACCATCATTTCCGTGGTTATTTAATGTAGATTTTATAACGTCTTACATTGCAATCTCTTGGGTTGCCTGGGTTCCAAATGTATTAGTAGCACAATTATATTTACTAAAAACCAAACGTGTTGATTATGCCGTTCAACGCCCTCCTATTGATAATACATTAAGTTCATAGAGCAAAGTGTAAACAGCTCTTAAACGCCACCAATAAGCGAGAAATGGTTTGATTAATTTGGTAATCCGCTTGGTTAACCACTCGCGCCCCTTGGGGCACTTATTACAAGTCGGACGTTAGAAACTTATGACGCAAAATAGTGCTATTAAAATTGCCTTTTGGCGAGGCGTGCTAATTGCTCCGCTTGCGGTACTGCCTGCAACACTTATTTGGGCTTTAATTGCCGTGGTTAATCAATTTACTGTTCAAAACTTAATTGATGCGATTTTTAATGTAATATTTATCAGTTTGTGGGGTATTTGCGTTGCTTATGTTATTACCGCGACATATGGCAGCTTAGTTTGGTATGCGCTTTGGCGTTATGACGTGCTGTCGTTGGGCTCATTATTATTAGCTGTTGTTATTCCTTGTGCGATAACGGCGATCATTACGACCGATATTTTGTTTTCGTTAATGGTCACATATTATTCATTAGCCGTGGTATTTTCGTTTTGGTTTGTTGGTATTCGAAATATTAAAGAGTGATAACGGCATCGTATTTTTTCGGTTGTGGGACGATGTGAAAATTAATATCAAAATCGTACATCTGTTTTACGCCTTATGGCAGATAAAAGGAGTTTACTTTGCGCTTGATTCATTGGATTTACTTAACAATTGTTATAGTTGCAACTTTTTCGGCAAGTTCATCTGCCACAGTTGCAGTTGAGATATTGCCTATGCGCGACAGAGCTGAGTTTATTGACAGCATACTGGCTAAGCGGGTCGAGCTATTATTACCCAAGTTGATGAATGAACATAAGCTCGATATGTGGGTAATCATTAGTCGTGAATACAATGAAGACCCTGTTATCGCACAAGGAATAACAACAGCTAATAATAATGAGCCCAACGACA
>NZ_JACJFI010000625.1 GCF_014164505.1 Shewanella sp. SG41-4
CGAACAAAATTTAACCTGCAAAGATCAACAGACCCTAATTGAGAAAATTTTTACAATGGAAGTGTAATAATAATTGAAATCCAACTAGATAATGTTGTTGAATCAATGGAAACGGGAAAAAATAACCAACTACGTGCTGATTTAGATAAACTGAGACCCAAACCATATACTTGGTTAATCCAATGGCTAATGTGTTTGGTGACTATTGGCGCTATTTTATATATTGCAAAAGTAGACTTACTCGTAGAACAAAACGTTGTGTGGTTGCTACTGTTATTTGTCGTTATTGGTTTTAGTCATAGGGATGATTATTTAGCTCATAAGCGCATCGATTTGGTCATTAAGCTACTTGATAACAATGCATTTCATAAACGGTAATAGTTCGACAGGAAGCCTTGGTACATGGATATTATGATTGATGATTTACAGGGCTCTGGCGTGATTGAGTTGCTGCAAGCACATTTGGCTGATATGTATGCAACGTCGCCACCAGAGAGTGTTCATGCATTAGATATTGAAGCCTTAAAACACCCATCAATTACTTTTTGGTGTGCCAAGCAAGGTGACTTAGTACTAGGGTGCGTAGCGATAAAACAACTAACGCCAACCCATGGCGAAATAAAATCTATGCGAACGGCTGCAACGGCAAGAAACCAAGGTGTAGCGTCGACATTGTTGTTGCACATATTGGACGTCGCTAAGTCTCGTGGTTATCAGCGGTTGAGCTTGGAGACGGGGTCTATGGACTTTTTTGCTTCAGCAAGGCGTTTGTATGAACGGCATCAATTTGATTACTGCGGCCCATTTTCGGATTATGAGCTAGATCCTAATAGCTTGTTTATGAAGCGATTAATTGAGTAAATTGATTTGTGATAAAGGTAAAGCCTAGCAAAGCGCTAATTTATGAAATGTGTAAGCGACTATTACTCTTCTTCGTTATATTTGGCATTGCCATCGTAATATTAATGACTCCAGAAGGTGAGTGTGTAGCATTTTTAGCCATAGCTTGTGCACAGGAAAAGATAAGTGGGTTATCGTAAAGTGGATTTTTTTGTTTGATTCATTGTTACTGACATACACTGCTTTGCCTGTGCTGCATTACTTAGCGCTAAGATTTTTAATTAAGCGTAAAAACAGAAATCTAAATTAGTTTTAAAAGCTTAATGATTTACAATTTTTATTTCATTATCTAAAAAACTAAACTCAGTTATGGCATTAGATA
>NZ_JACJFI010000626.1 GCF_014164505.1 Shewanella sp. SG41-4
TGTTTTGAACCCGCTATAGCGCCGCACATTGCCGCCAAGCAAATTAATCAAAGATTAACAGCACAAAGTGTGCTTGATACCATGTACAACCCCGCAATGTTAGATGCAGATTTTGCTTTGATAGAAGGCGCTGGTGGTTGGCGTTTACCGCTAGGTAATGGCGAGTATTTATCTGCTACGGTTAAATTATTGCAGGCCAAGCTACAACAAAATCAACCAATTTATGGCCAACAGACGGCATCTAAGGTTGAGATTATTTTAGTTGTAGGCATGAAGCTAGGCTGTTTAAATCATGCGTTGTTAACTCAAGAGGCTGTACTGGCCGACGGATTAACGATTGCAGGATGGGTAGCGAATCAAGTAGATGCGGAGATGGCTTGTATTGACGACAACCTCAATAGTTTGCAAGAGATGATGCAAGCACCTTTTTTAGGTTATGTACCTTACTTAGTTGATGCAACTGTTGAAAATGCCGCAAGTTATTTGCAATTGCCAAAATAATCAGCCGCAAAAAATATTAAGCCCCCCACTTTGTATGCTGTTCACTTTTCAGCTTCAGCAGACAAAGGGTTAACGAACAATCAATTAATGTTGTCAGCATGACTAGTTTGCGATCGGCATCACTCTATTACGACCTAAGCGTTTTGCTTCGTACAGTAACTTATCAGTTGCTTCAATTAATTGAGATACATTTTGTTTGGGTTTCCATTCAGCTACGCCGAAAGACGCTGTTATAGAGTCGATAACCTTGTCACTGCGTCTGTCTTTTACACTGAGTTTTTCGAGTGCTCTACGAATACCTTCAGCCAATTGTCTGGCAACTCTAAACTGACTACTTGGTACAATAATGGCGAACTCTTCACCGCCAAAACGATAGAGTTTAATTCCGTCACGGCAAGCTTCTTGGATCCGTTTAGCAACGGTTTTTAGGACTAAATCGCCAAGTTGATGGCCAAAATTATCGTTGAAGATTTTAAAGTGATCGATATCAATTAAAATCATGCAGGTACCGGCAGGAGCTGAACTAATTTGCGCTTCAATGTCCGTGTTAAATGCACGGCGATTTAATACATTGGTTAAGGCGTCAAATAGCATGTCTTTTTCAGATTCGGCTAAACGTGTTTTGAGAGTATTGATCTCTGATTGTGCTTTTTGGAGTTGTTCGGTAAAACTGACGGTGCTAGAACGGATACTAGAAGATTCTTTAACAATATTTCTGAT
>NZ_JACJFI010000627.1 GCF_014164505.1 Shewanella sp. SG41-4
GGTTCCACCCTGCACGGGCCAAAAGGGGATCAACAGCAATCCCCTCTTGGATCACCCCTGCCGTTCCGGCAACATTTTCGCTATTTAACCAAACAACAGCAGCGAAAAAATTGCGACGGAAATAGCTCTAGCTTTGGACTTCATTTGCAGCCTGCTTCGGCCTTATTTGAAAATGCTAACGCTTCCGATGGTACATCCTGTACCGCGAAAGCTAGCCTGACGTCCTGTCAGGCTCACGCTATTTTCTACAACGGCCTCTGTTTAGAGTTGAATTTGTAAATTTCTAAGCAAGGCTAACTGATTTTTGGACAGAAACAAGTTAGTAACGAGCACTGTAAAAGGCGGGAAATAGCAAGGAACGAGCACAAGTTAACTACTTTGCTTAATAGCCTTTATTAAATTTTTTGGATCGTTTGTACCCAGACAAACCGTTGTGCCATCTTTAAGTTTTAATTCAACAGCCGTTAGACCAGAAACATTATATAACCATCCGGTTGAGATTAACCGAATTCCAAGCCCGTAGTACCATTTTGTTCTTATCTCTTGCGCAGACTCAATTTCAGATATCTTTATTGATTTATTCCAAAATTTTGGGCCAAAAAACCATTTTATCTCTCCATCTTCAACTTTGATTGTTAATGCTGAAAAAAGAATTGAAACCAAACCTACAATTAAATAAGCAAATCCAATCGGTTCGGTAGGTTGAGTTACCGAAGCAAAGATAAGCACTAATGTTACAACTCCCATAACAGAAAGCATCGCGATTCCAAGCTGAGTGTTTTTATACTGCATGACAAGCTCCTTTTACAGTTAACGTTTTAGTATTTATGCGTTGCGCTGTTTGCGACGCATAAATCGCTTGTTGGATCTGGGCGATGCCATATCTAACTTTAATCTGTATGTTTTATTCTATAGAAATTTGCTTTTTTACGGTAGTCATTTTCATACCACACCTTGGCTAATCTTTTGTTATAATTGCATATTTAAGTAATGTTTTCGATATTATAGCTTTTATATTGCCCGGTTATTAGTTTACCCAGATATACCTTGCTGACACGTTTTGGGGCAAAAACGAGTTAGTTTTCTTGACTTGGAAATGGACCGGTTCAACATTTAAATTGAGGGTTATTAACTTCGTTTGCTATTTTTGAACAGAAATAGCAAACAAAGTTATTAATAGCGTTGGTTGTTATCGGATGAATAGCTAATTTTGTGATTT
>NZ_JACJFI010000628.1 GCF_014164505.1 Shewanella sp. SG41-4
CTTTCTATATCCAAAATCAGTTTCGGCACATTTCCTGGTGCGTATAACGGCATATTAGTCAGTTTGTTGATGATATGAGAAGAAGCATCTCTAAAACTGAGTTGATTTGGAAAGACGCTTTTAAGGGATTTGGCCATTAATATCATTTTGTATCGAATTAAATTATAGGCCAATAATACTCCCCACAGCTCTTGTGTTATTAACTCCGGCAAGTTGCTTCGTAGCGTAAATCGGCTTTCTAATAAATACTGTTTCATCTCTCGATAGCCCAGCTCAATTTCCCAGCGATGGGCATATAAATCCACGATTTCAGCGCTCGGATACGCCATTGGGTCAATCATTGAACTCAGAATGCTGACTTGTTTCCCCCTCACCTGACGAGTGGTTAATCTCGCTTCTATCGTCATTGGGAGTTCAGGCCGTTTTTTTCTCGATTGAGGTGTGGTACTTAGCCTTACCAGTTTATCGTGCTTACCTAAGCTGCGAATTTCCTCATACTGAGTGCCTTTTTTTAACGGCAGCAACCAGTGAGTATTTTCTCCTTTTGACTGCCAATCGTGTAATAAACCTAACGAGTAAAAACCTTTATCAAACAAGGTTAAGCTATTATCAGGCACGCGAGCGATAAGCTTAGCGGCTAAGTTCATTTCATTTTCAGCAACACTATCAAAGGCGCTATCCACGAGTAAATGGCTACTGAGCTCCATCATGCAAACCATGCGGACTTGCGGGTAACCAGACTCACAAGCCTTGTTTGCTGTACGCGCAAACGCAGCACTGTTTTCTTTGGTTTCAGGTGTGCGCCATACTACGCCATCAACCCCAAAAAGATTCAAACCACACCAATGTGGGTGTTCAGCCCGTTGATGCCACGTGGCAGCAGAACGATGGAATATATCGCGAACGACATCACTGCCTAGCTTTTTTCTCGCCTGCGTTACGGCACTTCGAGCGACATAATCAACCTCTTGTGGCAACACAATATCAAGCTTATTAATCAATTGACGAACAGATTCCGTCCGAAATAAAGACATGCCTATAACAGCCCAAACCATCGCGTCCATGGGTAATTTACGTCGTCTTAATGTCGCCACGCCATTTGAATCAAGGCAAGATTGAATAATATCGGGCTCTAGAACATCAGCGAGAGATGAAAACTCAGTTAGGCGATTAATTGAGGTGCGAGCAAGGGCTTCTGAAAGTTCCATAAAAAAA
>NZ_JACJFI010000629.1 GCF_014164505.1 Shewanella sp. SG41-4
CCCAAGTATTTACACTGGTTCTACTGACCTTCAGCATGTTGGCTATAGCAGTACGAGAATGACCTTCGGTAAAATGAAGTAAGGCGAGATAACGCATACGTTTACGTGCGCTTTTCTCAGATTTAGCTAATGCTGCAAGATTGATATTATTTATAGATACTGAAATAATAAATTACGATTAATTAGATCATATAGTTAATGTAATTACTATTATTAGATTCTTGTTCATGATGGGTCGAATGCCAAGGGAGTATAGTAGATATCTCAAAGATACTTTCGTAACTCAGCCCGGTGCATTGTTTACATTAACAAATGCATGAAGCAACTAATAAAAGCATAATCTACGCATAAATCGATTAGATTGGCTAACTTGTTTGAAAAATCTGCAATTGAGCGCTTTATTTAAAAAAGTACTTTACCTTTGGAGGGGGGTTTAGCATAATGCACCTCGTCAACAGGGGTGTAGTTCCAATTGGTAGAACAGCGGTCTCCAAAACCGATGGTTGCGGGTTCGAGTCCTGCCACCCCTGCCAAATTTAGAAGGCCTAGCAGAAATGCTAGGCCTTTGTCTTTTCTGGCTTTTATCAATTTTTTAGTCTCCTCTACAGCACCAATTCCTTACCCCAGAAAACTTCAATTTTGCAATTGGTGACCAAATGGTGACCAAACCGTGACCATGACGCTTTTTATCTTGCCCATATATGGGACTTTCTCGTCTGCAAAATATTGTTACTGATGATATGAGCGCTCTGTTAATTGTTGATAACCAAGCCGCAAGAATAGTCGTTATCAACGCACGGGTAACACGTTAAACATCAACATGAGCTTACCGATAATGGGTGACTTATCGCCAGTAACACCAGGTATGTTGATAGGCGTTCGTGAAGAGGTGAGGTTTATAAAGGTGTATGTGATTCGGTATCAATATTGGCATCCATCAGCGGTAAAGGTGATATTGATATCAGCCAATCAATCACAGTGATCCGCCACGTAGTTTAGGGCTAATTGATAATCTAAGGAACGGCAATGTTAAAGCAGTTACAACAATTATTAGCCCAACCAAGGCTGATCATAAACCGTAAACACCGACGGCACCATCACCACAGCAAGTAATCATACCCAACGGGTATCGGCAGCATTGGTGATTACATCGACGAACAAGAAGGCAGGGTGCTAGGAACAGCACCAGATTTACCGTTTTTTTAGATAGAAG
>NZ_JACJFI010000062.1 GCF_014164505.1 Shewanella sp. SG41-4
GCTTCCCTTATATCAAATCGGTACTTTAAGGTAAGTACTCTACAGTCCGCTCAACTAAGCCACTTGTTGGCGCTGCATCCTTAATAGCCATTTCCCATAGATGAAAATACCTACCGCTGAAATAATCCCAATCGCGGCGATAATATACCAAGCCATGCCGATATTGTTGGCTTGATATAAAGCTTGGGTTAATGCCTGTGGTTCTTGCCCTGTTACGCTGACTAAGCGGCTAAATGCTTCTCCTTGAGGGATGTTAGCTATATCGGTTAAGTTCATGCCATGTTCCGATAAGGCTTCACGGGCGATACGCTCTTTTGAAGCATACATGTCATAAAGTTTAGGGCCGAAATAACCTTCCAACGTCCAACCTATGCCTTGAGGAAGCATAACAAAGCCTAAATACATGGCTTTTTTACCTTCAGGTGCAATATTGCCCATAAATTCGTTTTTCTTGGGGCTAATCATCATTTCACCGACAGAGAACATCGCAATAGCCAGTACAATCATCCAAGCCGCATTAAATGCACCGACCAAGGCAATGGCTAAAATACTCAATAAACAGCCAACAAACATGGCTGTGGTAATACGATATTTAGCCGTAAGCGCTGCAACAATAAAGCAAGTGGTCATGATCATCCCTGCATTGAGGTTGAGCATACCCTCTGGCATTACTTTGGTGCCGTCATTGTTCAACCCCAGCCAGAACTGTAATATGCCGTTACTGGTACCTTCTGGGCCAAATAAAGAGGTAACAATGACGCTGGTATCAACCCATTCCGCAATGTGAATAGGCAATACATCAAATAATGAGTTGTATAAAAACCAAAAACCGGCAAACACCAGCATGTAGTAAATCACCACAGGCTTTTTCAGTTCTCTTAAAGCATCTTTCCACAGTGATTCTTGTTGTATTTCACCTGATTTAACTTTACGTGCTCGTTCTAAACGCTCATCTTTACCTGGTTCTTTATAAGCCAATAAGAATAAAAAGTTAAACGAGATAATCGCTGCACAGGCGTAAAACACATTATCCCAAGATAATTGACGCATGTGTACCGCAACCAATGGGCCTAAAAATCCACCAATGTTAACCACCTGGTAAAAAATGCCCCAAGCCATTGAAGTATTATTTCGGTTAGTTGACAGTACTAAGGTGCCTTGAATACCGGGTTTGAACACCCCTGTACCCATGGCTAGCAACATGGCTCCGGCGAGAAAACCCCAGAAGCTGGGGAAGAATGCCATGGTTAAATAACCGCAGATTTTGATAATAGTAGAAACGAAAATGGTTTCTTTGTAACCGACACGGTCAGAAATTCCGCCAGTTAACACAGGTACGAAGGTTTGCAGCAAAGCCCAAACGGATATGATAATACCGTAATCACTTAAATTAATGCCCAGTCCGCCTTCTGAAACAGGCGCTTTGGCGTATAGACCAGCACTGGCTTTGACGCCATAATAGGCAATACGTTCTATTAGCTCCATGCCACCTACGAGCCAAAATATATAGCCTAAACTGGTGATCGCGGCCCACATGCCTAACTGTTTTACTTCACTCAAGTCATTGCCTGAGTGTGAATTAGTGCTCATAAGTCACCCTTTTATTTTATGGTCTGTTTCATTTTTATAACAAAGGCTGACACTTTACCTAAGTTCGTGGTTAATACCAATCCCTATCCATAAGAGATCTGCTCAGAGTGCCACTCACTTGTGAATTTGTGATGTCGTTACATTGGCAAGCCTAGTCTGTTAAGTGTATCCAAAGTCAACGTTAACAATCTCAAGACAATAAAAAAGCGGATCGTAAGATCAGCTTCAATTTTTTATCATTGGCCCGTTAGTGACCAACGAGCCTAACGTTGATATTTTGGTTTAAGCACCGCAACACTTTTTGTACTTTTTACCACTGCCACAAGGGCATGCATCATTGCGGTTAATCTTAGCTTCTGAGGTAACCGCTTTGGGTTTATTCAGCAAACCAGTTAAATCAATAATGTTTTCAGGCTTATCTGCATCAATAGTGATATTGGCAAAGAGCTGTTGTTCAGCAACCATTGCTGCCACTTCATGTTGGCGAGCTTCGGTTTGAACTGACAATATTAACGGTAAAGCTTCCGTGCCTAATTTTGCTGCACGTTTGGTGTTATAACCACTTTCACCATAAGCTGGTTTAGGGGTTCTACGACCTTTAAAAAAGTATTTATCAGACATGGTTTTGACCCATTAGATAGAATGATGATATTGGCCGAAGCTTATACACCAAAAATGTAAGTTGAGATATCAAAGTTTCAATTTTGAACCAAATAAACCTTATATTATTGCCATGGGTCACATCTACAAAGATAAAAAACCAGCGAGTCATTCGCTGGTTTTTAGTGCGCTTTGTAAACCGAAGTAAACCTTAAAGCAACAACTTATGGTTGCCGTTAAATCTTAGCTAATTCAATTTTTTGCTCGTTTAATTTCTCAATGTCACGAGTTAAATCAGCCATTTTAGCGCGTTCTTTATCAATTACCGCAGCAGGAGCTTTAGCCACAAAACCTTGATTAGATAATTTACCTTCAATACGGGCAATCTCTTGGGCAAGTTTTTCTAACTGTTTATCGATACGGGCTATTTCTGCGCCGACATCAATCAAACCTGCCATTGGGATTAATAGTTCCATATTGCCGACTAACTGAGTGCTCGACATTGGTGCCGTTTCACCTTCAGCTAAAATAGTCATCGTTTCAAGTTTGGCCAAACTTGCAAAGAATGTTTGGTTTGACTCAAGACGAATACGATCTTCATAGCTAACACCACGCAGTAACGCATTAAGCGGCTTTGATGGGGCTATATTAAGTTCGGCACGAATATTACGCACAGCTACAATCACTTGCTTAACCCATTCAAGATCGGCCATCGCGGTCGCGTCAACTTGATCGGCTTGATAAGTTGGGAACGGTGCTAGCATGATAGTATCGCCAGTTACACCCGCTAACGGTTTGACTCGTTGCCAAATCGTTTCGGTAATGTATGGCATAAATGGATGCATTAGACGCTGCATTTTTTCAAGTACATTGACTAACGTGTGGCGAGTGCCGCGCATTTGCGCTTCAGTGCCATTTTGCATAACAGGCTTGGTTAATTCTAAATACCAGTCACAGAATTGATTCCAAGTGAACTCATATAAAGTGTTTGCTGCTAAGTCGAAACGGTAAGCTGCCATGTGGTCTTCAACGGTTTTCACGGTTTGGTTAAACAAACCAATGATCCAACGATCGGCTAACGATAATTCCATCACGCCCGGTTTGCCATCAACTAATAGTTGACCACAATCTAAAGGCTCGCCAGCTTCATCGCTATCAGGATCCGTCTGCACTTCAGTGTTCATTAGCACGTAACGTGACGCGTTCCATAACTTGTTACAGAAACTGCGGTAACCATCAAGACGTTTCATGTCCCAGTTGATGTCACGACCGGTTGAAGCCATTGCTGCTAAGGTAAAGCGCAGCGCATCAGTACCATGAGCTTCAATGCCATCGGCAAATTCTTTACGGGTACTTTTCTCAATTTTTGCAGCCAGTTGTGGCTGCATCATGTTGCCAGTACGCTTGGTGACTAACGTTTCAAGCTCGATACCGTCAATCATGTCTAATGGATCAAGTACGTTACCTTTAGACTTTGACATTTTATTACCAGCTTCATCACGGATAAGACCGGTAACGTAAACCGTTTTGAAAGGGACTTGTGGTTTGCCATCTTCATCTTTAATAAAGTGCATGGTCATCATGATCATGCGGGCAACCCAGAAGAAGATGATGTCAAAACCGGTAACCAACACGTCGGTTGGGTGGAAGGTTTTTAAATCTTCTAAATTGTCTGGCCAACCTAAGGTTGAGAATGTCCATAATGCTGAACTGAACCAGGTGTCTAATACGTCGTCGTCTTGACGTAATACCACAGAGTCAGCAAATTTATGTTTAGCGCGGACTTCAGCTTCGTTACGACCAACGTAGACTTTACCGTTTTCGTCGTACCAAGCTGGAATACGATGTCCCCACCATAACTGGCGTGAAATACACCAGTCTTTAATATCGCGCATCCATGAGAAGTACATGTTTTCGTATTGCTGCGGTACAAACTTAATTTCGCCGGTTTCTACCGCTTCAATGGCTGTTTTAGCCATTGACTGCACAGCCACATACCACTGGTCGGTTAGTAATGGTTCAATCACTACACCAGAGCGATCGCCATAAGGTACTTTTAAGCCGTGCGGAGCGACTTTTTCAAGTAGACCTAAGCTGTCAAATTCAGCCACGATAGCATCACGGGCTTTAAAGCGATCTAGGCCAACATAACGCTCTGGCAAGGCGATTTCGACGCCTTTGTTTGGGGTGCCATCAGTGTTAATCACTTCAACAAAACTGCGTACAGCGGCATCTAAGGTGAAGATGTTGTACATAGGCAGTTGATGACGTTTACCGACTTCGTAGTCGTTAAAGTCATGGGCTGGAGTGATTTTTACACAACCGGTACCAAATTCCATATCAACATAATCATCGGCAACAATCGGCACTAAACGGTTAACGATAGGCAATAGAATGAATTTACCAATTAATGACTGATAACGTTCATCATCTGGATGCACGGCTACTGCGCTGTCACCTAACATGGTTTCTGGGCGAGTAGTGGCCACTTCTAGGTAGTCTTTACCGTCGGCTGTTAATGCGCCTTGGGCCAAAGGATAGCGGAAGTGCCACATGTGGCCTTGCTTCTCTTTGTTTTCAACTTCAAGGTCTGAAATGGCTGTGTGTAGCTTTGGGTCCCAGTTAACTAGGCGCTTACCACGATAAATGAGTTCATCATCGTATAGACGAACAAACACTTCTTGAACTGCTTTTGATAAGCCTTCATCCATAGTGAAACGTTCGCGATCCCAATCAACTGATGCGCCCATGCGGCGAAGTTGTTTGGTAATAGTGCCGCCAGACTGTTCTTTCCAGTCCCACACTTTACCGATAAAAGTTTCACGGCCTAAATCATGGCGGGTTTTACCTTCTTCGGCTTCAAGCTTACGCTCAACCAACATTTGAGTCGCAATACCTGCGTGGTCGGTGCCGACTTGCCATAAGGTATTTTTACCTTTCATGCGCTCAAAGCGGGTAAGGGTATCCATGATGGTGTCTTGGAAGGCATGACCCATGTGCAAGCTACCGGTTACATTCGGTGGCGGGATCATGATGCAGTAATTGCCTTTTGATTCATCACCATGCGGCTTGAAGTAACCTTGCTCTTCCCAGTTTTGGTAAAGGGCTTGTTCGATAGACTTTGGGTTGTATGTTTTTTCCATAGGAGCGTTATGTTCTCTATCTAAATTAAGTGTTTATTCAGCTAATGCTTGAGTGCTGGGCGTTATGCCTACATTCTGATATTGACGGTAGCGATTGCGAGCAATGCGCTTGAGTTCGTCATCATTAGCGACAAAATCGATAATATGGGGCAAGTTTACCGCAAAACTGGGCATTTGGTCTGCAAGATTAATCAGAACTTGACGACTTTTATTTGGTCCTAAAGTATCAAAACCAATTTCGACCGGCGCACCTGTGACTGGGCCTTCACCTTTTAAATTGTGTGGAACAAAGGCGTTGGGCTCAAATTGCCACAGTAATTCGTCAATTGCATAAGCTTGCTGTTTGTCTTTGCAGTGAATGTAGACTGTTTTTTGTTGGCGATATTGTTGTTCAGCTAACCTGCAAGCAGCTAAATAGAGCGCATCTAATGCACTCATTTGATTATGATTATCAGGCATAAGGTAAAACAAGGCTTGAGTCATGTGGTGATGCTTTTAACAGGTTAATAAGTTGGGCTCGAGTTTACACTAAAATCGTCTTCGGGTTAATGGCCTCGTGATGCGATATTCATATGATGTTGGAATAGATTAATATCCCTAGCGTTAGTTTAATACTGCTAATTAATCCGAAATATATCGCGATCATAATGGATTTTCTACGCCGTTCAGGCAGCAGTTCTATAATTGTAGGATGGCGGTCTGGCTGTTGAGTAGGGGTTAAACTTGATCGCCACAATAAAAACCAAATGATGGTTAAGTTGTATGGAGTGTTGTTTATAAGGATTTGTTGCTTTCGCCATGGGCTTAACACTAGTAGTCGACTATAAACCTGTTGCTGATTTATGGATAAGCTAAAACGGGTGGTAACACGGTTGTAATAGACATCTATTTTTTGATTATCAATGAAATGTGTTTTGTGTTGTTTGGGTTCAAATCGCATTGGTTTGCCTTAACGGATTAACTCACATGTTACATGGGTTGGACTCATCCCTTTTGTGCACTCTTTTAATGCTCTGCGTTGTGCTTTTAGCATTGAGTCATAGCCATAAGCGTATCCATATCTAAGCTTGCCTATATCGCTAACCGATACCGCTAGGGCTTTATGATTTTTAAAGTCTTTAAATTGAATTAACACGTCAATAAGTTTCTGATCATTTGTCACAAACTGACACGCTTTAGGCTGCGGCGTTTGTTCACAGGCTAATGGGTAATGGTCAAATACAGGGTAGGAAATATCGATACTGTCAAACCCAAAAGACCAAGTGGTTTCTTGAGTCTCAATTGAGATATCCGCAGGAATATGAATTTGCAGTTGTTGGTCGTCAGAATCTTGTTGTCCTAACCAGATTAAGTTGAGTTTATTATCGTTAGGATGACCATTGGCAACGAACACGTCGCCAGCACAATTGTCACACAGTTGCTCGTCAGCTTTTATGATTGATATTTGAGTTGAGTAGCCAGAAGCGCCGCCGCAGCTTCTTTCAAAGATAACAGCCTTGTACATTTTATCTAATGAAAGTGATTCGGTGTAAACGTTATTACCGCACATGGAACTGAGTAGCCAACCCAATAACATAGTCATTAACCCAAAAAGCGCCAACGCGCTGACTATTGAAATGACTATGACTTTCATCGCCTTCATCTGAACATCCCTTTCAGTGAGTTTTATTTCATTAAATTATATATTTATACTTATTTTGGGTTTTATATTAAATTTGTCACTTGCATATAACAAGTTAACGATTGTTTATTGTTAGTCCGTTTGGCTTAGAGAGGATCTTTTGGGGAGATTGCATTACGCATATTGAGTGGGTAACGTAAATCCGATAGGGGAATTGATCTATAGTAGTTGTACGTTAGGCATTAATGCTCCGTTATTGCTTCGCAGTAGCAGTAGCAGTAGCGGTTTCAGTTGGAAAATAATCTTGGTAAATAGTCTGATATTGGCCAGATGATTTTAACTCATCAAATGCTTGCTGCCATAATGCAACAACCTCATCAGTGGTATCATTTGAAAACGCGATATACAAGGTCGAGTCGTACAACTTAATAGGGGTTCGCTCTATTGAGTTGATATCGATACCGGCTGCTTTCGCTAAAAATGGCATAATAAGCTCGCTCATTGGCGCTACATCAACTCGGCCATAGTTGAGCATTTTGAGCGATTGTAGTTGGGATTTATCTGTACTGAGGTTAGTGAAGCCTTGCGAATCCAAAAAGGTGTGATCAGCGTTACCAAACACAACGCCAACGTTGCTAACATGTTTTAAGTCTTCTAGATGTGCTAGTGACAACCCGGAATTACGTTTTTGGTAAAAATAGACTCCGCTGCTGAGAATGGGGCCAACCCATTTCATGCTGACTTCTCTTTCCGGCCTTTTAGCTATAACAAACAACGCAGTGTTTGGTTGTGATTTCAATAACTGGAATGCTCTATTAAAGGGATACATTTGAATGTTGGCGGTTTGCTGGGTATGTTGCATCATCGCTTGAATAATATCGATGGAAAAACCGCTTAAACTGCCATTGTCTTGATAACTAAATGGGGGCAAAGGATGAGTGATAAATCGAACTTGAGGATTATCTTTGGCAAATAGCTTTGTCATTGGCGTTATTGCAACGCAAACACTCAATAAGATTATATAAAATGTTAAAGATAAACATTTCATTTATTGGTTATCCACTATTAATTGCGCTATCAATAGGTTGTGCAGTTTCATTCAATCAATTCCTTCTGATCGTTAATTTGATGGTTAAATTGAACATTAAACTGTTCGATAAATAACCTAACATATGATGAAGTTATAGACAAATATATAACCTCATCATAAGGGCTTATATTATTGCGATACTCCGACTAATGGTCATTTCTAGTTGAGGCTTGAGATAATCTTGCTGGATCAGGAAAGGTAAAATTCTGATGTATTAGTGCCCAAGAATCATGGCTTTTAATTATGTGGCCAACGGCAACCAATACTGAACAGGCCAGTATTCCCCAACCAATGGCGTTATCACCCGCACTTGCCCAAATTGCCACCAGACTTGATGCCCCAAAAGAGATAGTAATCTGCAAAAAGTTTTGTAGTCCTGCAGCTTTGGCCGCGTTATTGCTGAACTCTTGCAGAGCATTATTGACCACAATAGGATAAATCGCGCCATTGCTTCCTGCTAGCAAAGAGAATGCAATGAGTAGTGGCAATATTGTTTCAGTATTGAGGATCACACTGGAAGTAAAAATGGCAGTGACACACAAACCAAACAATATCAGTAAACAGTTTAGGCTGACTTTAGTACCAAATTTGCGGATCAGTAATTTACTTGAGTAGCCACCGACAATAAACATGATGGTTTGGGGAATAAAACTTAAGCCAATTTCTGTCGCGGCATAACCATACGGTTCCATCACTGCAGGCCACAATGTTAAGTAAGCAAAAAAAGCGCCTGAACACGCGCCAAAAATAACCACATTGCCTAAATATCGCGTATTGGAAAGTAGCTGTTTATAGCGGATGTGAGTTTTGCTTTTGTGAACCCGCACTTGTTCTTTAGGCACAAAAAAATACGTCATGGCAATGAGTAATACTGCAATGATACATAAGCTAATAAATACCGCACGCCAACCAAAACTATTCAGTATCATTGCGCCAGCAATGGGCGCTAATGCCGGAGACAATGCCACTAAAGGCATAATATTAGAGAAAATATTTTGAGCTTTATCGGCTGGGTATTGCTCAATCACAATCGCTTGCCAAATAACGGCTGCACTGCAAGCGCCAATCGCTTGGAAGAAACGCGCTATATTCATCATTAGTATACTGTCACTGGTCGCAATTAATGCACTTGCCAGCATAAACAGGCTTAAACCGACAAACAGTGAATTCCGCTTACCTATTTTATGTACTAATGGCCCATACAATAACTGCCCAATAGCTAGGCCGGCCAAAAAACTGGTTAATGATATAGCTACTTCTGAGGTACTTGCATTGAAAGTCCCTTCAATAGATTTGAATGAAGGGAGGTACATGTCGGTAGCAACAAAACCTAACATACTCAGTAAAGCTAAATAAAGCAGAAACAAATAAAATGTTATATTTGTTTGTTTTGTGTTGATTAATATATTGTTATTGTTCAAGTTAGACATATCTTTTTTCGTCAGTTCAATAAAAGTCGCTAGCTTAATGTTTTACTTAATTAGCTGGAAACGTTTATTTTTGACTGCTGCTATCAAAGATATTGATACCATGGTGTAATTACACGATCCGAAGGCTATGGCTTAAGTTCAATATCAGGCCTCGAATATGTTATTCATCTTGTGCTGTTAAGGTACTTTTCTGACGAGTTAAATTGATATGCTTTCACAGCAAGTTTTTGAGCTAATAGACGTTGTCGCCCAAACGGGCAGTTTTACCGCAGCCGCGAAAAAATTGCATAAGGTACCGTCTGCTATAAGTTATTCAGTCAAACAAATTGAAACGGAACTGGGTGTAGTATTATTTATCCGCCATCATCGTAGTGTCAGCTTAACCCCGGCAGGTAAACATTTCGCTGCCAAAGCTCGTCAGTTTCTTAACGATATGGAGTTAATGAAACGTGACACTCAACGAGTGGCTAATGGCTGGAAGCCTATGCTATCTATTGCGCTGGATAATATTTCGCGAACGGATAGCGTTCATGCGTTAATTGCTGATTTTTATAGGCAGTTTCAAGATGTTGAGCTGATTATTCGGATTGAAGTATTTAATGGCGTATGGGAAGCGCTTGCTACAGGAAGAAGTGATATTGCCATTGGTGCGACAACCGCAAATCCCGTCGGTGGGGCATTTAAATTCACTAATATGGGCAATATTGATTGGCTGTTTGTGGTCAGCCCTGATCATCCATTGGCAAATATTATGGGTCCACTTCATGATGATGAGTTACGTGTTTATCCGTCTATTTGTCTTGAAGATACTTCTCGGGATATTCCTAAACGGATTACGTGGTTGTTAAACAATCAACGACGCTTAGTTGTGCCCGACTGGCACAGTGCCATTAACTGTTTTGTCGAAGGCTTAGGGATAGGGTACATGCCAGAACATTTGGCTAGACCGTTAATTGAGTCAGGTAGGTTAGTCTGTAAAACGCTTCTCAGAGTTAAACATCCTAGTCCCTGCTGCTTGGCGTGGAATGATGACCAAATGTCGCCTGCACTGGCTTGGGTATTGGATTATTTAGGCGATGAAGAGCAATTACATCGTCAATGGTTGGCCTAGTATTGATGGTTTTGAAGCTTTGTTTTACAGGCTAATGTATTGACGTCTTCCACAATAAAAAAAGGGTAAAGCCTTAGGCTTTACCCTTTAATATGTGTCAAAGTTAATACTTATTCGCTAATTTCAACACCAGCGCGATTAATTAAGAACTGGCTTAAAATAGGTACCGGACGACCAGTAGAGCCTTTGTTGGCTCCGCTGTTCCAAGCCGTACCTGCGACATCTAAATGTGCCCAGTTGTACTTCTTAGTAAAGCGAGACAAGAAACATGCCGCAGTAATCGAACCCGCTGGACGACCACCTAGGTTAGTCATGTCAGCAAATGGGCTGTCTAGCATGTCTTGATATTCATCCCATAACGGCATGCGCCATGCGCGGTCACCACTTTGCTCACCAGCATTTAACATTTCGTGTGCAAGCGGATTATGCGAACTGAATAAACCTGAAGCATGTTTACCTAGTGCAATAACACAAGCACCCGTTAAAGTAGCAGTATCAATCACTAATTCAGGATCAAAGCGTTCAACGTAAGTTAATACATCACATAATACTAAACGACCTTCGGCATCGGTATTAAGCACTTCAACCGTTTGGCCTGACATGGTAGTTAAAATGTCGCCTGGACGATATGCGTTACCAGCAGGCATGTTTTCACAGCCAGCTAATACACCTATAACGTTGATAGGTAATTTCATTTCACACAATGCTTTCATGGTGCCAATAACACCAGCAGCGCCACCCATGTCATATTTCATTTCATCCATGGCTTCGCCAGGTTTTAATGAAATACCGCCAGAATCAAAGGTTAACCCTTTACCGACAAGGACAATTGGCTTTTCAGTACTGTCAACGGCGCCCTGATATTCCATCACGGTCATGATAGATTCATTGGCACTAGCACGACCCACAGCAAGATAAGAGTTCATGCCCAATTTGGCCATTTGCTCTTCGCCTATCGTCGTGACTTTAAGGTTTTCATACACTTCAGCCATTTGACGCGCTTGAGATGCTAAATACGCAGGGTTACAGATGTTAGGCGGCATGTTGGCCACGTCACGACATAAATGCATACCTGCTGAAACAGCCGTTCCGTGTTCAATTGCACGCTCACCAATAGTTAATTCACGGCGTGTAGGCACGTTGAATACCATTTTACGTAATGGACGACGAGTTTCGCCTTTACGGGTTTTTAATGCATCAAACGAATACAGGCTATTTTGAGTGCTTTCAATGGCCTGTCTGACTTTCCAGTAGGTGTCGCGGCCTTTGACGTGCAGTTCAGTTAAAAAGCATACAGCTTCCATTGAACCGGTTTCATTTAGTGTACTGATTGTTTTTGTGATAATTTGTTTGTATTGGCGCTCGTCTAACTCACGCTCTTTGCCACAACCAACCAGTAAAACTCGTTCGCTTAATACGTTTGGAACATGATGCAATAGCAACATTTGTCCTGGTTTACCTTCAAGGTCACCACGACGAAGTAGGTTACTAATGTAACCTTCACTGATTTTATCCAATTGCTCTGCGATACCAGACAGACGGCGAGGTTCGTATACGCCGACAACGATACAGGCTGAACGTTGCTTTTCGGGGCTGCCGCTCTTTACGCTAAACTCCATGAGCACTCCTAGATTCTTAAAGACAAATTTTTATATTTATTAGATAATGTTTGCATTAGGCCATCTGGCATATAATCAACGAAAAGGTGATAACTGTTTGGGATTATTAACGAAAAAGAGGCGTAATTTGACAGCCAAAATAGATGTTAACCATGACCCCAAAGCACCTTCCGCGCTGGTCAGAAAACTAGCAAAACTGCTGAAAGCAGACAGTTTACATGAAAGTTGCTCTGATACCAGTAAAAAGATAAGTTTAGCCACCGGATCCTACTTGTGATTGTATTTAGATATCTTATTAGTGAAGTTTTAAAAGCACAATTTGCCGTACTTTTGGTGCTGTTAACTATTTTTATTAGTCAACAATTTGTGCGTGTGTTAGCTGATGCATCTGATGGTGAATTCCCCGCTTCGTTAGTGATGACATTATTAGGGCTAAATCTGCCTCAATTAACTGTTTTAGTATTACCGCTGAGCTTCTTTTTAGCGATATTGTTGGCTCATGGGCGAATGTATGCTGAAAATGAGATGGTGGTATTGCATGGCGTCGGCGTGAGTGAATGGTATGTCACTCGAGTCACTTTATTGCTTGCTTTGGCTAATTTAATATTCACGGCATATTTGTCGGTTTATGTCGGACCTCGGGCGGTAGAACGTCAAAATCAGGTATTAGAAAAAGCCCAATCCGAAGCGGGATTAGCAGCATTAACCCAGGGACGTTTTCAAGCTAGCCCAAATGGGCGTGCGGTATTATTTGTTGAGAAAATCAATAAAGACAATTCTTTAGATAAAGTGTTTGTTGCACAACTCCCGGAACCTGGAGACGAAAATGGTCTAACGAATATTGTCGTAGCTAATAAAGGCAGTGTGATTGAAGATAGTATTGGTAACCAACAATTACAACTCGAACAAGGGTTCCGTTATCAGGGCAGCCCTAAGTCACTAGAACTGCAAGTGATTGAGTTCGGCGGCTATAAAATGGAAATAAAAGAACAGGAAGTTGATGAGAGGCGACGAAAATTATCAGCCTTGCCAGTTGATGAATTGTTAGATACTCCAGGACCAGAAGCTGCTGCTGAATTCCAGTGGCGACTGGCTATTCCTATCGCGATTCCATTGTTGACATTAATTGCAGTGCCGTTGGCGCGAGTTAATGTTCGCCAAGGTAAGTTTGCTAAGATGTTTCCCGCTATTTTGCTTTATTTAGGCTATTTTGGATTAATGATTGCGGGCCGAAAAGCACTGCAAGATGAGGTAGTTCCTCAGTTCTTAGGCATGTGGTGGATCCATGGTTTTGCGTTGGTTTTAGGCTTGTTGTTACTTATTAAAGAGCGTCCTTATGGTATGAGATTCTTGGGCTTATTTAAACGTAAGCAGGTGAACGTATGAGAATATTAGACCTTTACATTGCTCGTATGATAGTGAGTACATCAGGTTTGTGTTTACTTATTTTGACTGGATTGTCAGGCATTATTAAGTGGGTTGATCAATTACGCTTAGTTGGGCGTGGTGCTTATACCATGCTGGATGCTTGTATTTATGTGTTGTTTTTAGTGCCCAGAGATATTGAAATGTTTTTCCCAATGGCGGTACTGCTTGGGGCATTAATTGGTATGGGCATGTTGGCATCAAACTCTGAACTAGTGGTGATGCAAGTTTCTGGTATGTCACGCTTACAAATCACCCAGTCAGCGATGAAAACGGCTATTCCACTGATGATTATGGTTATGGCGCTGGGAGAGTGGGGCGCGCCAATAGCAGAAAAAAGCGCAAAAGAGCTTCAAGCGACAAAAATATCGGGTGGCAGTTTGATTAAATCTCATCGTGGTATTTGGGCTAAAGATGGTGACTTATTTGTTAATATTGGTGAGGTTCAAGATGTTAATACTCTGAATAACATCAGTTTATATGAGTTTAATGATCAGAATGAACTCACTAGGGTGACGCATGCCAAAACGGCCGAGTTTATTAATGATGCTTGGCAGTTATCTACGGTTGATAATACTTCGGTAAAAGATGATCGTGTTGTTCGCGCTCACCTCGATACTGATGTTTGGAAGTCTTCATTAACACCAGATAAGCTGAGTGTGGTGTCGGTAAAGCCAGAGGCATTATCCATCAGTGGTTTAATTGACTACTTGGATTATTTAAAGATTAATCAACAAGATCCTAGTCGTTACGAACTGGCTTTATGGCGTAAGGTTATGCAACCAGTAACCGTAGCTGTGATGATGTTAGTCGCATTGTCGTTTGTGTTCGGCCCGTTACGTACGGTGACCATGGGAGCTCGGGTTTTACTTGGTGTAGTAGCTGGATTTGGCTTTTATATTAGCAATGAAATATTTGGCCCGATGAGCATAGTGTATGAGTTACCTGCTGTGGTTGGTGCAATTGCTCCTAGTATTTTATTTACTGGCTTAGCTTTGTATTATATTCGTAAATAAACAATTGATTGTTTATTAGATATTGAAAGTTTAATAAAAATGGCAACCCAAGGGTTGCCATTTTTATTACTTGTTTGATACTTATTTATTCGTTTACAGGTAAGCTAATTTCGCATGTAAACTAATTATGCACCGCGCCAGTTACGCATTTGGTTGGCTTCTACTGACAACACGACAACTTCAGAGCGAGTAATCATGTCTTGTAATGCTAACTTGTCGTCATTGATGATAATCCACAGATTACCAATACCCAATAAAGACCAAATAACTCGAGCGCAAGCAGTGATAAAGCTTAAGTTTTGGCCATTAGGATGTTGAACTTTAAGCCGCCAAGCTCGCATGCCTAAAGTTTGTCCACCTCTGCTCCAAAAAATAGCGTAAAACCCACCAACACAAATGGCTATCCATAGTTGATAAAGGCCATGGTACAGCGGCGTGTTGTTGAGTAAGTCTGACACATGCTCGTATTCACCCATCGCAATAAGCCCTGTGCTATGCAGTCCAAAGAAAAAACCAAAACCTAGAGCACCAGCAAACATATAAACGGCAATAGCCAGCATTGAGTCATACGCCATTGCACCTAAACGTCGAACAAAACTCGCTCGTGGGAAATTAGCATGATCTGAATTCAACATAGAGAGCCCTTACGTAAACCAAAATGATTAAATTTCATCATCTTCACGAACAAATTTGATACTGCTAAAACCAAAACGTGCAAACTCGGTTTTACGAAATTCTTTTTCTGCTTTAGCGCCTTTTTTGGAGGTTAAGGCTATTTGCTTTTCCAAGATTAGAAATTTTTGTAAATCAATCCCTTCAGCTTCTGCTGCTGCTTCATAAAGATCATGATGTACGTCATAGCTAAAGGCGATAGTTTTGGTTTGGCCTTTAAAGGTATAGATCACTTGGCGCGCCATGGAGAACTCCTGAAATTAATGTAATTCGCTTTTAAAAATAAAGAATATGGCACCTAAAAAGCATTACCTAGGCTATAAATAGCCAATCTTTAGGGGACTTTAAGATACCGGACGGCAAAAGGGACAAGTAAACATAAGACGATGACCTCTTGCATAATCTTTAATTGTCCCACGTTCATCACAGTATAACCAAGACGATTCTTAGGAACTTGCAATAAATATTCGAATAAGGCGATCCCCCAACTCACTAAAGCCGCTTCAATCGATAGTTTGCACACCAAAAAAAGTGATGTAGGTATTACTAAGACACAATAAACCTATTGTGACGACCTATGGGGATAGACCTTATGATAAGGATAAATACAGGTAACATGCACCAACAGGATAGCTGTCTAATGACTTTGTCAGTTTTGCTGAGGTGGTATTTGGTGTAAACCCTTGGTGCAGCCAGTAAGTATGTGCACCTTGCACAGCAACGAGTCCAATACCGTTAATCGCCAGTATTTCTGCCTGATTAACGATATAATTAAACAGCTTTTTACCAATGCCCATTCCTTGAGCACTGGGTGAGATCGCCATGTCATGTAAATACCAACTGTCAGCATTAATTTGTCCAAAGATTTCGGTATCCAGTGACGGGGCATCGCCTTTTTGCCAAGGATGAACAAGCGCGTAGGCTAACACATTACCTTGTTGTTCAAACACCACACAACTAGTGGGTGAGGCTTGCCATTTACTTTGCATGACAGATAACGATTCAGGCGTGAGTTCGACATAACATTGTGCTTGGATCGCCATAATGGCGGGCCAGTCTGTAGCAGTAATTGGACGGATTGGCATATCATTTCGTCTTCATAGTATTTAAGTCACAATGATACTCAAAAACAGCCTAAAACTTAAGCGTTAATCTATGCTAGAGTATGCATAAAAAATAGATATAAGGAATATCAATATTATGAAAGTCAGTTTATATTCAATGAGTAAAGGCCTTTTTACATCGACAGTGGTGATGTTAATTGCGGGTTCATCATTTACAGTAATGGCTGGTGTTGAAGCATTTAAATCAGGTCCTGTGATTAAAGATTATGGCAAAGTGGCTGAAGTAAATAGCAGCTTAGTCATACCAGCAGATATGAAGTTTAAAGTCGCTTTTGATTTAGGTAACGCATCTAAACCTGGAGAATTAAACCGTAGTATCGATACCTTGGCGCGCTTTATTAATATGCACGTGGCAGCGGGTGTTAAGCTTGAAGACATTTCAGTTGCGATGGTTGTCCACGGTAAAGCAGCGAATGATATGACGAAGGATCGTTTCTATCAGCAGCTCAATGCAGGACAAAAGAATGTTAACAAAGACTTAATTGCGCAGCTGATTAATAATCGAGTTAGGTTTTATGTGTGTGGTCAAACAGCCGCATATTACGGCATTACACCACAAGACTTATTGCCCGACGTTAACATGGCGTTATCAGCGTTAACTGCACATGCATTATTAGCTCATGGAGGCTACAGCGTAAACCCGTTTTAGCTAATCATCTTGTTGAATTATTGATTAAGTATATCTTGCTTAGTGTATTTGTCGATAATGCTTTGAGTTGTACCATTTTGTTCAAGCTCAGCTATAGCGGCATTAATTTGTGGTAGTAAGGCTACATGCTCTTTACGAAGGCGCATCACTAAGTGGCCTTTTGAATGAATAGCCGCAAGAGTAATTGGGTTGTTGAGTTTTTTAGCCCAATACAATGCCGGTAAATCACCAGAGATAGCTGCATCAACACGATTTTTGTAAAGTGCTTTTATGAGGTCGCGTTCAGAAGTAAAGTCGACTCGAATAAATTCAGCATCATCATGGTACAAGTAACCTCGTACTGTGCCTATTTCTTTACCTTTGATGTTATCTATACTTTGCCAATCGTTGGCTTTTTCTTCTAAGGTAATAATGTTTTCTTGGATAGCGATAATTGGATTTGACTGGACAAAAAGTGTCCCTAATTCTTGATTCGGAAACCAACTAGGACTCACAAAGTCAAAGTCTAATAAGCCAGTATCGAGTGCATAGTTTGTTCTTTTTGGCGGGAAGTTGTGTTTTTCAATTTTAATATTAGCTTTGGCAAGCATTAATGGGACCAGTTCTCCTAATATTCCAGGCTCTTTTGGAGATGCTGTAATGTAATAAGGCACCCAGCTGCTTGAACCGTTGGCATTGTACTTGAGTGCTGTGTCCGCTTGAGCGGTGGAACC
>NZ_JACJFI010000630.1 GCF_014164505.1 Shewanella sp. SG41-4
AAACACAGTATCGCCGATGGTAGTGTGGGGTCTCCCCATGCGAGAGTAGGTCATTTCCAGGCGCCTAATTTACTCGAAAGAGTAGTGATAAGCCCGTTACTAACGTAACGGGCTTTTTTACGTCTTTAATTTGTGGTCAAATTGTATCAATGGTATGCGTCTAGCGAAGTACACCTAGCATCGATGTTCTGATTGTCTAATACCATTTACATTAATTAGTTGGTCAGTTTTGTCCACCGTCTAGAACATAGTTGAATCACCCTTTCCGGTTCTGCAATAAATCGATTCCATGCAATGGAACACTGCTCAACAATATCGTCATATCCACTAAAGCAACGATTGGCGAGTTCATTCTGACGAAGCCATTGCCACACTTGTTCTATAGGGTTGAGTTCTGGCGAATAGGGCGGAAGCTTAAGGATACTAAGGTTATAAAGTCCTCAGTCAGATCTTGTTGATGCCAACCTGCACCATCCATGATGACCAAAGCATGGCGACCCGATTCGGTAGCCTCTGAAATTAATGTTAAATGCTCCCACATATATTCACTGTTGGCATGCGGGGCAATAATAGCCTCTGTCGTGCCCGTTGCAGGACACACCGCACCATATAAATACGCTGATTCGAACTGTTTTTGCCTTACCGCTCGTGGTCGGGTTCCTTTCGTTGCCCAAATGCGGGTCGTGGTATTTTGCTGACCAAATCTGGCTTCATCTTGAAACCAAACATCAATGCGATCTAACGCCACATGACCAGGGGTGTTAAGGATCGTTGACAGCTGGAAGTTTTTTAAAAGCGTCCTGAATATCTTGAGATTGTTTTGGGTGACGAGAACGGGTCGTTATCCATGACAATCCTAATTGATGCAGTAATCTGTAGATATTTGCCTGTTTAAAGGTCACCCCAAATTGAGACTGAATAAAAAGACTGACATCTCTTGCCATCAATCTTCCGCCACTCTCAGACAAGCTTTGACGTTGTACAAATTCTTTCAGATTTACCAGTTGTTTCGCCGATAGTTGAGCGGGTCTACCTGGATTATGTTTATCATCTAGGCCGCTAATGTCATGAGTTAAATAATGAGTAACCCAAGTATTTACACTGGTTCTACTGACCTTCAGCATGTTGGCTATAGCAGTACGAGAATGACCTTCGGTAAAATGAAGTAAGGCGAGATAACGCATACGTTTACGTGCGCTTTTCTCAGATTTA
>NZ_JACJFI010000631.1 GCF_014164505.1 Shewanella sp. SG41-4
TGTTTTTAGGCTATTTATTGTAAAGCCCTGGCAAAAGTACATTTTATGGTGCGATGAGATGGGATTGACGTTAGAAAATAAACGTAGCTGTGTACCAAGATTGAGCGAACCTAGACTTGATGCATCGACATCCAAGCCCGTCATTAATCAGAATGTTGTTAGTAATAAAAAAGAGCGACCTTATGATTGATACACATGCTCATCTAGATATGTCAGAGTTCGATGATGATAGAACTGCATTATTTGATGCCATGCATCGACATGGTATTAGCTCTGCTATTTTACCTGGAGTGTCGGTCGATAAATGGCAAAAGCAAATCCTAATCGCGCAGCAATTTAATTGTTATTTCTCGCTTGGTATTCATCCTTGGTATGTGCCAGATGACATTGATGCGGCCATTATTAAACTTGAAGCAACGATACAACAATATAGCAAGAATAGGCGTTTGGTTGCTATTGGGGAGTGTGGACTGGATAAGTTACATCATTGGTCGGATAAACAATTGTTGTTACTTGAAAAACAGTTATCACTCGCTCAAGTTTACCAATTACCCGTCATTTTACATGCTGTTAAAGCTCATCAAGAATTATTGTCAATGTTGGCACATATTAGACTGCCTAAAGGTGGCGTTGTGCATGGGTTTTACGGTAACAGTGATATTGCAAATCGTTATATTTCGTTAGGTTTTAAATTAGGTGTAGGTGCTTTAATACTCAATCCAAGTGCTAAAAAGCTTCGAGAAACAGTGGTTAATTTACCTTTAGAGCACTTTTTATTGGAAACAGATTCGCCGAGTATGCCTCCTTTTGATCACCCTAAATCACGAAATACTCCTCTTATTCTTCCTAGAATTGTGTCCGAAATCGCATTTTTAAAGAAAAAGCCAACTGTTTGTATATTAGAACAGTTGAATAAAAATGCGTTGCAACTGTTTGAGCTTTAATTGTTTTTTAATGAACATCCATAGTTAAATTGTATTTAATGTCGTAAGGGTTTGAAATTAAACTTTAAAAACTTGATCAAAACGACGCTTTTCGTTTCACGCTCAGTTATAATCATCAACGGAAATTAGGTGAGTTAACAACATTCAAAAAAACTGTTAACAAAAGGGTGATGATTAATGGATATAGTAATGAGTTTAGTAGGGGTGGTCACCTTACTATTGATAGGTTTTGCCCTATCAAATAATAGAAAAGCAATTAATGTA
>NZ_JACJFI010000632.1 GCF_014164505.1 Shewanella sp. SG41-4
TGTAGTTGACAATGTTAATGCACCTTTTTTGTAAATCTTCATCAAACTTAGCCTCTGCAACATTGTCAACTACAAGCTAGCAGGAGATGTAGGCTCATTAATTCACTACTTTTACCCTAAAACAGGAAATAATCCAAAATTTGTTAAGTTTTATGAAAAAAAACAGATTAAAGATGCTAGAAGACATGCTGAAAAAGGGGCTGTTGATAGCGTGTCTGTCGTCGACACTAACGAGCTACCTAATCCAGCAAGCGACAGCAAGCATGCCGGATTTAATATTGTTGAGCAACGCTCAATTCTAACTCATGTTAAGTTTTCTAAAGAGGATCGACCCGTAAGCTTTGAATGTATATTTGGTCGTGAAAAAGAGTCAAATGAATGGTTTATTTTAAATGCGATGTAGACTTTAGATAATAAAAACAAACTAAAACGACTAACATTTATTAGTCGTTTTTATATTTTTAAATACAAAATTACAGTGATTTTTTATGCCTTGGTTAGCAAAGAAGCACCGGAAATTTAACAACACTTCCTCTTTATCAGACAAATTGGCACAACAGCATAAGGTCTTTGTAACATCAAATAGAATTGTGTGGCCCTTATCTAACTACACTTGGGCGCTATTTGTGATTTGCTTAGTTGGTATCCCATTGGGGTTATTTGCATTGGATTATTATCAATATGTGTTGGAGGCGACGTTTACTGCATTAGCCATCATTCTCGTTAGCCATTTTATGCTTCATTTTATTCTTTATTTTAAGAAAGGTTTGAAAGCAACCTTAACAAAAGAAGCCATTGAATTACCGACAGCATTAATGGGGCTGCATTCGACGGGATATGTTCCATTTAGTCGCGTTGAAGAAATTCGTATCCAACGTTTTTATCATATTTACCGCTATGTTAAACCCGGCGCTATTTTTAACTCGCCAGCCAAAGGCGAGATATACACCCATGCGCGTCTAATATTAAACAATGGCGAAGTGGTTAATTTATCTCGGGTAAACGTAATAGCATTACCTGAAATTATCGAGTACATACAAGAGCGTATTCTCCAAAAATCAGTTACCATTATCCAATGCCTCTGACCTTTTTAGGTGGGATGTTTCTGTTATATATCGTATTGCTTACCTCACAGATTATGATGACTTAAGTGTTTGACTGGGCAAAACCTCAGCTTAGTATTTTTACGCCAGAACCGCTAGTTTG
>NZ_JACJFI010000633.1 GCF_014164505.1 Shewanella sp. SG41-4
GCAATATTCATTAAAAGTTAACCAATGGGTTGCCTCATTCGATTGGCCGATGAATCAAGATTACATTGCAGTAGCTTACGATATTTTGTGTAAAGACTTTGAAAACTTTAAATTAGCTGATTTGATCGAAGTAGGGTCGAAACTGAGTGCTTCTGGTCTATATAAGATTGAGGTTTCAAATGAGTTCAAAACCCTCGAAAACGACACACATACACTGCGCTATCGAGTTAGACGCATAACTCAACAAAATACTCTGAAGGAGGTACCTAATGTACGCTAATCATGACAAAAGTAGCGACGTTGGAACCATAAACACATTTTTTGCAGCGAATGCCAATTTATCAAAACAAATTTATCGAGCGTTTTATAGCAACAGTGTGATTAACAAACAAGAGTATATTGAGGCCAAGGCAAGCTTTGTTGAATCAAATTTTTACAATGAACTCATTGTTAACTTAGAGCACTATGAACAATTATATTTACATTTAGGCTTCCAGTTAGCCCATGATGAAAGTGGTGAGTATTTTTACCTTAAACCGACCGTAGAACTAGGTGACGAAGAAGATGAGTTTGACGAATCTAGCCTTAAAATAATGGCTGTGTTGACGATATTTACCAGGCTTGCAACGAAACGCGCTCAAGCGATTTCATTGCTCAGTGAGCCAGTTCAAGGGGTGTCACCCTCCGATCTCGATGCGCTGGATGAGGATGAGAAGACTTTGAATATCCTCAAAAGTTTAAAGCTGAAATCAGCATTGGATGCGCTTGATTTTTTAAAGAAACGTGGCTTTGCGTTTAAAGTGGGCCCGAAACGTCATGTATTGAGCAAAGGTGCAATGGCCATGATTAATACATTATTAGAGCGACAAAAAGCGTTAAACGATGAAGGTTTATCAGGACAATAGGTTTAATAAAAGTTTCTATGGAAAGTTTGCCACTACCATTTTAATGTTACTCACTATTGATTTGACGCTGATAGGTCGGTTAACTGGGGGTGTAGTGGCACACTAATTTTGGCCACTGATTAATAGTAGATTGCACTATTGGCATAGGAGAATTCTTCTGAAATTTCAGTATTGCACAAACTCGGAAAATCCATAAATGAGTTAGGGGCTTAACTCATTTTGCCCCAAAGTTTGTTGGCCTCCGAATAAAGGTTTAGCATTTTTTATGTTTGGTTAAATGGGATTGAAGATTGT
>NZ_JACJFI010000634.1 GCF_014164505.1 Shewanella sp. SG41-4
CGAGTGCAGGCGCTAACTATCAGTGGTCATTAGATCTACTCAAACGCTTTAAAGAGCGTCATCCAACTATTCCGACTAAGTCTGGTTTAATGATGGGTCTAGGTGAAACTAACGAAGAAATAGCTGAAGTATTACGAGATTTACGCGCCCACAATGTAGAAATGCTCACGCTGGGGCAATACTTACAGCCATCTAAATTCCACCTACCAGTTGAACGCTATGTTCCACCGGCAGAATTTGATGAATTGAAAGCATTAGCTGATAAACTTGGTTTCACTCATGCTGCCTGTGGACCACTTGTTCGTTCAAGCTACCACGCTGACTTACAAGCACAGGGTAAAGAAGTTAAGTAATCTAACTTCGTCTGAAAAAAAACAGCGCTAAATTAGCGCTGTTTTTTATTTTTGTAAAAAATCAATACTCTTGTAAAGACTATCTCAATGATAAATCCATTAAAATGGCATCTTCATAACCATCATCGGTAGAGTAATAATTTTTACGCCGTCCTGACTCAATAAAACCTACTTTCTCATATAAATATTTTGCAGCCTCATTTGACTGACGAACTTCTAACATCAGCACTACTGCCCCCGCATCTTTCGCATCATCAATCAATTGCTGCATTAATAACGAGCCAAACCCTGAGCCTTGTTTATCTGGTGCCACACAAATATCGAGTAACGTCGCCTCATCGATAATTTGCTGTACTATCGCAAAACCCAACAAACCATCTTGCTGCTTAATGCCCAATACTCGATATAAAGGCCCGAAACACTCTTTTAAGCCTGTTTCGGACCAAGGATGAGTGTGAGCTTGGTTTTCAATCTTAGCCATTACAGTTACATGCTCAACGCCAAGGGGCACAATAAAGTGACTATCAATGTTGCTCATTGGTCTCGCCCTTACTTAATTGCTGGGTTTTATCTAAATGTTGAGATATTTGCTGCCATAAATGGCGTTTTTCATCAGCCAAAGCATGAAGGTCTGTTAGCGGCGCACTTACAACCCAAGCAACGCGAGGACGAACTCTTGTCTTACGCATATCCCATATCACCTGCGGCCCTTTGATCATTTCACAATCAAACTCGCACTGATCAATATCAACGTTTAATAAACGCAGTACATCATTAACAAGCATTTGATCAGATAAATCGGCATCGAGATCATGCAACACTAAGTAAGGCTTTAACGGTTTATC
>NZ_JACJFI010000635.1 GCF_014164505.1 Shewanella sp. SG41-4
AATTGAGAGAAGTAAAAAATTTAAACACGTTGAAAGAACGAAAATTGGCTCTCCTTATGTAATAGCTGAATTTGCAAATTTAAAGAAGCAATTTAATTCAGTTGCAGGCTTTGAAGCAAATGGCGGTTTTTTATTGGGTAGCGATGTACAAGTCAATGGGCAGTTATTAAAAGAATTACCCACTCGTGATGCGATACTGCCAGCCATTATGCTATTGGCCGCGGCAGGTGAAGGAAGTATTTCAACATTAGTAAATACACTCCCACAACGTTTTACATACAGTGATCGCATTCAAAATTTTGCTACTGAAAAAAGTCTAGCTATTCTCGGTCTAGGGAAGCTCGATCCTGTAAAATTTTTAACTCGTTTGAGATTCAATAATGTCAGCATCCACAGTGTAGATGAAACCGATGGCTTAAGAATTACGTTAGTAGATGGCAGTATCGTTCATTTTCGACCTTCAGGAAATGCTCCTGAATTACGCTGTTATGCAGAAGGAGTTGATCACATACTAGCAAAACAATGTGTAACTCAGTGTTTGGAAAATATTAGAAAACTGTAATAGAAGCATATAAATATATAAATTTGATATCGCTAAATAAAATGATGCAATATCATCGAAAGTAAATAAAGGAATTGATAATGAGTAAAACCAAAGTTGCGTTAATCACTGGTGTAACAGGTCAAGATGGTTCATATCTTGCTGAATTACTTTTAGAGAAAGGTTACGAAGTTCATGGTATTAAACGCCGTGCTTCATCATTAAATACTGAACGTGTTGATCATATTTACCAAGATAACCATGAGAAGAATCAAAACTTTTTTTTACACTACGGCGATTTAACCGACTCATCCAACTTAACGCGTATTATAAAAGATGTACAACCTGATGAAGTATATAACTTAGGTGCCCAATCGCACGTGGCTGTATCGTTTGAATGCCCTGAATATACTGCTGATGTTGATGCAATAGGAACGTTACGCTTGTTAGAAGCAATCCGATTTTTAGGACTAGAGAAGAAAACAAAGTTCTACCAAGCTTCAACTTCGGAACTGTATGGTGAAGTACAAGAAATACCACAAAAAGAAACCACACCATTCCATCCTCGCTCGCCTTATGCTGTCGCTAAAATGTATGCGTATTGGATAGTTGTAAATTACCGTGAATCTTATGGTATGTATGCCTGTAATGG
>NZ_JACJFI010000636.1 GCF_014164505.1 Shewanella sp. SG41-4
ACTCGTGTTTTGGAATGACATTTCACACTAAAATAGTATGAATAAAATTTCAGTATTTCACACTCGCAATGGAAGAGAACATTTACAGTTGGTAATTGATACTAGACCAAGATGCGAGAAAGAAATAATAAAAGATATCAACAAAAGGTTTACTAGTGGGATTAACTACCCTTTCAGTAACAGCATTCGCTTCTCATTAATTGTTAATAATAAGTTTCTCTTTCTAAGAGGTGAATGCCTTGAAATATACTCATCTGATGACTACATGACTTTAGATGGCATGAAAAAGGACAACTTATCATCGATTATAGTGGATAAATTTAAGTTTAAATCATCATTATTTGAATATCTTCTATCCTAATTCTAGATGTTTTTAGTGATAAAGATTATGCCGTTATTCTTCTTGGTAGCTCAAAATAAGCAAAAAATGTAAAAAACTGAATAGGCTTTGATGTCGTTGTACCCGCTTATATCCGTTATTGACCAGTGCAATTTCTAAAAAACCGCTTCCATCATGGTTCCCTAAATAGCGCCCTTCACTCTCACTTGCTATTACAAAATTATTGGTAATAAACCCATAATCTGTGATGGTTTTTCTCCAACGATTTTCAATTCGATGTGATTGTTCAATCGTCAAATCTGCCCGATGAAACTTGAACTTTAGGTGCCTGTCTTTTAGGCCTAGCAGCTGACAAAAGCGAATAAACATTCTTGAAACTTTTGAGTTTGGGCACCTCAAAGCATAATCTTTTCCTGGGACGGCGTAATTTAATATCTCCATGCTCAATCTAACGTTAGCTAACGTTAATCGCTCAACCCCAATACTCTTATCGAATTTGTTACAGAGATAAATAAACACTTTGCTCGATTTGGCTAGATTCACATCTGATTCAGTCTCATTGTGACTATGACTTAACATTGGAAATGCAGGGATTAATGGTAAATGCTTGCCTACTCGGGGATAGTGCTGATGCACATGCTCAGCATTATTGAATAGTTGCTGTAATTGTTCCATAGGCACATTAAAATATTGAGACGATTCTATAACCGAACTGACTTTCAAAGCATTAAGTGCTTTAGCCCATGTCAGACTATGGATATCAATATTAGGTTTTATGTTCCTGACAAACGTCGATAATGTCGGTATCGACAGTGATGACGTTAATGGTGCAGGTTTAATTGCCAGCGTTT